>JAEOSD010000124.1 GCA_016840545.1 Promethearchaeota archaeon | reverse complement strand
TTGAAAAAGTATTTTAAAGATGTAGAAAATAAAGCAGCAACATTAATAGATGGAACCCCAGTTAAAGATGTATTTGTCAGATGGCTAATTGATGAAAATGATGGGGCTAAAAATTTTGCGATGAGGAGGTTTGAAATTAAACCAGATGCTAAAGTACCACTCCATAGTCACTTTCAAGATCATGAAATTTATATCTTGACTGGAAATGGCGTTTTTTATAATGATTCAGGACAGGAAGAAATAGTAAATTCAGGGGATGTTGTTTATATTCCTCCAAATGAAAAACATGGGATAAATAATTCTGGATCTGAAAATTTAGTTTTTTTATGCCTTATTCCTTATCTTAAAGAATAATCTAAATAAATATCTTTCTCAAATTAAAGACAAACTAATGTTCTTTTTCACATTTTCCAATTGCGACTACAAAATCTCCTTCATACAGCTTTATTACTCTAACTCCTTTTGCTTTCCTATGGGTAATCCGAATAGAATCTACAGGAACCCTTATCATTTGTCCTTGTTCTGTTCCGATCAACATATCCATATGTTTAGCTATTTTAATCGCAATAACGCGATCATTTTTAGAAGGGTCCAATGTGATATTTTTTACTCCTTTGGCCCCTCTACCAGTTTTTCGATACTCTTTAACTGGCGTTCTTTGACCATAGGCATTTTCGGTTAAGGTCAGAATAATTTCATCATCACTTACCAAAAGTGTATCAATAACTTCGTCATCCTCTCTTAATTCTGCTCCTTTGACTCCCATTGAATATTTACCTAACTCTCTTAATTCTGATTCATCAAATCTAACAGCATAACCTAATTTTGTGGCTATAAATATATCTTGTAATTCGTTTGAAAACCTTTTAACACTTACTAATTCATCATCCACACGGATTCTCTGAGCTTTAACGCCTGTAGTTCTAAATTTAGAAAAGGCTTTTAAAGGTGTCTTTTTAATAATTCCATTTTTTGTAGTCATTATTAGCATCTCATTGGTATTGAAGTTATTTATTGGAATCATATCTGCAATCCTTTCACCTTCCTGAAGAGGAATAAAATTTATAATCGGTTTACCTCTGGCTGTTCTCTTTTGTAAAGGAATATCATAACATTTAATAGAATATACTCGACCCTTTGATGTAAATACTAAAATAGTATCATGGGTAGAACCTACAAATAAATCGGTAATAAAATCTTCTTCACGTACGGTCATACCTTTTTTTCCACGACCTCCCCGTCTTTGAGCTTGATATTCTTCTAGTGAGATTCGTTTAATATATTGGTTTTTAGTAAAAATGACAATGGTAGGTTCTTTTTTTATCAAATCTTTCCTTTCAATTTCTTTTAGTTGATGGTGCTCAACCATTTTAATTTCAGTCTTTCTATCATCTCCAAATTTCTTCTTTAATTCAATTAAATCGTTTTTAATTATATCTAAACGGATTTCCCTTTCTTTCAGAATTTTATTATATTCCTTAATACTGGATTGTAGTGATTTTTGTTCATCAACCAACTTCTGTTGTTCTAAATTCGTTAATCGTGATAAAGGCATGCTCAATATGGATTGGACTTGAATATCACTTAGCTTATAAGTTGCTGTTAACTTTGTTTTTGCTTCATTAGCATCCTTCGAACCTTTAATTATATTTATAACATTATCTATATCATTCAAGGCAATTAAAAGCCCTTCAACCCTATGAAGTCGATCTTTTGCTTTCTTAAGCAGATATTCAGTTCTTTTAGAAATGATTATTAAGCGATGTTCGATATATTCATTAATAATCTCTCTTATATTGAGGATTTTAGGTTGTTTTCCTTCATTAATTAAAACTAGGTTAGTGGTGTTAAAAGTCGTTAAAAGTTTAGTCCTTTTAAAAAGTACATTTTTTATTATAACTGGTTGGGCATTTTTAGATAAATCTAATACAATACGCATCCCTTTTCTATCGGATTCATCACGTAAATCTCTAATATCTTTAAGAACCCCATCTTTAATTAACCTAGCTATAGATTCAACTATATCTGTTTTATTAACTAAATACGGAATTTCTGTAATTATTAAGCTAGTTTTGTTTCCTTTAGTTTCAGTCTCCATCTTTCCACTAATAGTTATTGTTCCCATTCCAGTAGTATATGCATTATAGATGCCATTTGTATCAGTAATAATACCACCTGTTGGAAAATCAGGACCCTTTATGAGTTCCATTAGTTCTTCTATGGAAATGTCAGGATCATCTATAGTTGCTATGATTCCATTACAAACTTCTCTTAAATTATGGGGCGGCATAGATGTTGCCATTCCTACAGCAATTCCTTTAGCGCCATTTAATAAAATATTAGGAAGCTTCGCGGGTAAATAGGTTGGTTCAGAAGTACTATTATCAAAATTAGGTTGAAACTCCACAGTTTCTTTATCTATATCTTCAATTAACTCATTTGAGATCAATGATAATCTCGCTTCAGTATATCTATAAGCAGCTGGTGGGTCTCCATCAATAGACCCAAAATTCCCCTGCGGATGGATTAAAGGATATCTTAATGAGAAGTCTTGTCCCATTCTCACTAATGCGTTATATACAGCCATATCACCATGAGGATGATAATTTCCTAGTGTTTCACCCACAATCTTAGCACATTTAACATGAGAACTTGTATAATACCAATTATTTGCCGCCATAGCGTAAATTATCCTTCTGTGCACAGGTTTTAAGCCGTCTCTGACGTCTGGAATGGCCCTTCCAACGACTACGCTCATAGCATAATCGATATAACTGCTTTTCATTTCCTCTTTTAATAAAATCTCTTCAATTTGTTCTGAAGCCAATTATGACACCTTTTCTAATTTAAATTACTATAATTAAATAAGTCAGAATTAAATATCTAATATGTTAACTTCGTCAAAATTACTAATAATAAACTTTTTACGAGCTTTTACTTCCTTACCCATCAACTTTGTAAAGATTAAATCATTTTCGAGATAATCTTCATAAGTCACTTTCTTTAGTTTTCTAGTTTCTCTTTTCATGGTAGTATCGTAAAGCTCATCGGAGTTCATCTCACCAAGGCCTTTATAGCGTTGAGTTTTAATGGAATCCAAATTCTTTAACTTGTATTTTTCCTTGATATTTTTAAGCAAACTCTCTTTCTGTATATCTGAATAAACATATTCTTTTACACTTTTATAGGAAACTTTATATAAGGGAGGTACAGCAATATATAAATGTCCTTCGTCTATTAAAGGGCGTAAGTATCTAAAGAAGAATGTAAGCAATAAAGTCTCTATATGGAAGCCATCAACATCAGCATCACACATGATTATAACTTTATGATATCTCAATTTACTTAAATCAAAGCTTTCCTCCGCTTCATCCCCATTTTCTCCTGCATCACCATTGATTCCATTTGTTTGATTTGTTTCTTGAAATCCCACTCCCAATGCTTTGATTATTGCCTGAATTTCATTATTTTGTAATACTTTATCTATTCTAGCTTTTTCAACATTGAGTATTTTACCTCTAATAGGAAGAATTGCCTGATAGGTTCTATCTCTCCCTTGTTTAGCAGGACCGCCTGCAGAATCGCCTTCTACTATGAAAATTTCAACATCTTCAGGGTTATTTGATGAACAATCAGCAAGTTTTCCAGGCATTCTAGCACCGTCTAATGCGGATTTACGACGGATAAGTAACCTTGCCTTTTGGGCTGCTTCACGTGCCATTTTTGCATTAATGGTTTTTAAGATTATTTTTTTAGCGGTAATAGGATTCTCTTCAAAGTATTGAGTTAATTTATCAGTAATTATTTGGCTTATAACTTGTCTAATTTCGGGATTACCCAGTTTGATCTTTGTTTGACTTTCAAATTGCGGTTCTGGTAATCTTACTGAAATAACTGCTGATAGTCCCTCTCGAGTGTCAGATCCACTTAAAACATGGTCTTTGTATTTTTTTTCCATATAGTTTTCAATATAAGAATTAACTGTTCTCGTTAACGCAGATTTAAAAGAAGTAAGATGGACTCCTCCTTCAAATGTATTAATCGT
Organism: Promethearchaeota archaeon; assembly: GCA_016840545.1. Lineage (GTDB taxonomy): Archaea > Asgardarchaeota > Lokiarchaeia > Sigyniarchaeales > SOKP01 > SOKP01. The sequence goes on along the minus strand of JAEOSD010000124.1, from coordinate 4,671 downwards.
GTTGGCATAAGTGAGAATGTTGGTTTGATATCCTTGATTGTATTGCATTGCAACATCGCAATAAATAGTATTGTCATGCTCATCTTGAGAATTATCACTAATATAGATTATATCATCATGTAAAGGCTGTTTATCTTTATTTAAATATGCAATAAATTCCTTAATACCACCCTCATAATGAAATTCCTCCTTCTCATCTGTAAATTTATTGATTAGTTCAAATCTGGCTTGTGGTGTAAGAAAAGCTACTTCTCTCATTCTATTAGCAATTGTTGAAAAATTAAAAATGGGCTCATTTGGATCGAATTCAAAAATCTCAGGATCTGGATAAAATGTAATTCTTGTATAACTGTTCTCATTATTTATTTTCTTTATTTCTGCTTCTGAAGCTTTTTTACCTTTAGAAAATTTTTGTTTATATAGCTGTCTATCTTTACATATTTCTACTTCTAGCCATTCGGCTAACGCATTAACAACAGATAAACCAACACCATGTAATCCACCGGAAATTTTATAACTTTTATTATCAAATTTACCTCCAGAATGTAGATATTCCATTATCACTTCTAATGCTGGTTTATCGAACTCAGGATGATTATCTATAGGGATACCCCTTCCGTTATCATATATCTGTACAGAATTATCTTGTTGCAATGTTATTTTTATTTCATTAGCATAACCAACCATCGCTTCATCGACGGAATTATCTAATACTTCAAAAACAAGATGATGCAGTCCTTTTTTGCCTGTAGAGCCTATATAAAGTGCCGGGCGTTTCCTTACACCTTCTAATCCTTTTAAAACTTTAATATCCTCTGCATCATAGGAATTGTTATCAGACATATTCTTACCTATAATATAATGTAAGGTTAAATTAATCAAATCTTAGTTGAACTTATGTGATAATTTAACTTTTTACATATAATATAAGTCATTCCGCTAATTTAAATATAAGCACAGTTTTTTATCAACTAAAATAAAAAAAAAATTAATTTTCTTAAATTTCTTGCAAACCTTGTAATTAAAATTGGACAAGATTTTTAATTTGGCTTTAAATTTTAGAGAAGTAAATTAGATGGGCGATAGTCTTGACTATTAAAAAAAATAGAAAATTGAAAAGCTTTATAAGATTTCTTTCAAATAATCATTTGGTATTCTAAAATCTTTGACGTTTTCAAATCTAATACAAATATCGAACAACTAATAATTGATTCTTAATTTTCTTGCCATTTTAACAATTTCTAATAATTGATTATCAACATCATGAGTGCGAACTATATGCGCACCATTGAAAACAGCTATACTAGTGGCAGATAATGTACCATTTAAGCGATCATTTGGATCAGGCTTATTCAAGGTTGTACCTATAAAGGATTTTCTTGATATTGCCACTAATATTGGTTTGTTTAAAGTTCTTAATTTGGATAAATTGTGAATTATCTTTAAGTCATATATATGTATTTTTTTTTCAACCCAATGTCCAATACCTGGGTCTAAAATGATTTTAGTCTCATCATAGCCCTTTTGTGTCAAATTATTAATAGTAAACTTAAATTCCCTAACTATTTCTTCTATAGTTAATAAATCACCTGGTAATTTTTTTGACGCCATCATAATAATGGGAATCTCGTTTTCAATTATGAAATTCATTAACTTAGGATCGGTTTTCAAGCAGCTTACATCATTTATTATTATTTTTTTATCATACTTTTTTGAAATTTTATAAGCTTTTTGGGCTACTTGACTAAATTGGGTATCAACTGAGATAATTACATTTTCAGGCATTATCTCACATAAGTTTTCCATAGCAGGTGTTAATCTAATAATTTCTTCTTCAATTGTAATTTTTTTAGACCATGGAGCAGTTGATCTAGCACCTAAATCTAAAATATTTGCTCCATTATTAACCATCTCTAAAGCAGCAGTTTTCATCTGACTAAGATCATTATACACAGAACCTTTGTAGAAAGATTCAGGGCTTAAATTTAATACTCCCATTATAACCGTAGGGAACTCATCACCAATTTCTAAAGAATCAAAGAATTTTGCATAAATTTTTTTCATATATATCTAGAAGTGTAAAAAACTATATCAAATAAGTTTAATTTTTTTAATCTACGATGGAGTTATTTGAAATTAAACTTCCACTTATAAAAGAAAATGATGATTTACTCAAAATCATCATTACTAATATTAGAAAGACAGTAGGTTCTTTAAATGAAGGAGATATTATAGTAATTGCTGAAAAGGTAGTTGCAACATCCCAAGGAAGAGTTAAAAAACTATCTGAAGTAAAACATATCTCAAATCAAGCAAAAGATTTAGCAAGACAATATAATATGGATGAACGATACGTTAAACTGATTTTAGATGAAGCTTCCATGGTTTTGGGAGGAATGAAACACGTAATTTTAACTAAAGTAAATGATTTTCTAATTGCAAATGCAGGAATAGACCAATCTAATGCGGGAGGTGGTAAAGTAGTCCTTCTTCCAAAAAATCTAGATGAAGTAATCTGGAAGTTTTGGAAGACTCTAAAAAAAGAGTTCAAATTAAATAATCTTGGGATTATTATAGCAGATTCTCGTGTTCAACCCCTTAGAAAAGGTACAATTGGGATTGCAATAGCAACTGCGGGATTTGAACCCATCGAGGATTTACGAGGTAAACCAGATCTATTTAATAGACCTTTAGAAATAACCATGAGGGCTATAGCTGATGATCTTGCGAGTGCTGCTCAGTTCCTATTAAGTGAAGCAGACAAACAAACGCCTGTCGTAATCATTCGAGGAACAGATCTGGAATTTACAGAAAAACCAAAACTAACAATGGAAATGCCTCCTGAAGAATGTCTTTATATGAATATTTTTTCAAAATATCTTCTTAGGAAAAAAGAAGATTCATAATTAATGATTTAATTCTAAGAAAATAGAAAATCCTAGATTTTTTCTAATCTTTGTAGAACTCCAGTAATTAATATTGGTAGGGCAATAGTAGCATCGCACCATACGCTTATATATCTAGCATCTATAGCATATTTACCCCAAGACTTACTTTCGCTTAAGCTACACCCGCTTAAGCCACCATCTTTCTCTGTTGCGGTGTGAATTCTTACAGCGTATTTATAGCCAAATTCATAATTCGCTCTGGTTAATCTTTCAATATTTTCAATATAAGGATAAATTTGCTGAGCCCAATTTCTCGGAACCCCACCTCCGATAATAAAGGTTCCACATAAATCTTCTTTCTTAACAATTTCAGCAAAATTCTTGACATCTTTAAGTACTCGAAAATCTATATCAAACCCTTCAGTATCCGTGAACTTTACTAAGTCTAGTGCAAATTCAGAATCAGAAATAGCTGGAACAAATATAGGAATATCATTATTAGCTGCACTCGATAAAATACTTCTGCTTTTTATTTCCTTTCCAATAATTTTAAAAAATTCTGATGGAGTAATCTCAAATTTTTTATTAGGAAATTTATTTAACAAGATTTTAAGTAATTCTTTTTCTGCGATATCATAGTTATCTTCTGGAAGAAAAACATCATATATCCTATTTATTCGATGTTTAAATAAATCTTCATCATCTACCTCCTCACTACCTTGGTAGTGGCCTCCATTCAAAATGCTATCAATAAAATCGTGAGTAATGTTAGCCCCTGTTGAGATAATGACATCAATTAATTTTTTTTCGATTAATTCACATATTAAATATCCCATTCCAGCTGGGATCATTGCTCCACTTAAGGTTAGAATGGTTAAACAACTTTCATCTATGAACATTTCATATAGAATATCAGCAGCTATACCTAAATTTCTAGCTTGGAAACCACAAAGTTTCAATGATTTTAAAACATCATCAATGTTTTTAATAATACTGATATCAAAAGGAGAGATTTTTCTAATAAGATAATCTTCTTTTCGAGAATTAACCATAATAGATGTAATAAATTAGCTATTTTAAAATTATTGTACTATTTTTTATAAACTAAATGATATTTAAACGTTGAAATAAGCCTGTAATCAATATTGGCAATGCAATAGTTGCATCACACCATACAGTGATATATTTTGATTCTAAAGAATACTTCCCCCATGATTTGCTTTCACTTATCGTACACCCTGATAGCCCACCATCATATTCTATAGCACTTGTAATTCTAACTGAGTAATTATAGCCCATAGTTTCAACATTATCTATTTGATCTAATAATGGAAATACTTGTTGAGCCCAGTTTCGTGGAACACCCCCTCCGATAATGAATGTTCCAAATTCCTCTGATTTTCTTATAATATTTGCAAATTTAAGGACATCGCCAAATATGTCTAAATTAAACTTATACCCTTCTCTCAACGAAAATTTTATTAGATTTAATGCAAATTCAGAATCAGAAAACGCAGGAACAAATATAGGGATATTATATTTAGCTGCAATAGAAAGAATGCATCTTTCATTTACATTTTCTCCTACTTTTCTCATTAAGTTTGAAGGTGTTATACGTATGTCTTTTGAGCTAAAAATATCATGGATAATATCCAATAAAACGTTTTCTGCACGTTTATAATTATCTTCTGGTAAAAATGTGTCATAAATTCTGTTAATTCGGGCTTTAAATAACTCATTATCATCAACATTTGGGCTTCCTATATAGTGCCCAATGTCTGAA
>JAEOSD010000123.1 GCA_016840545.1 Promethearchaeota archaeon | reverse complement strand
AAGCCAAGGATTCAGAAGAACGATTCTCGTTTAAATGTCCCGCATGTTCTAAAGGAATTGTTAATCTACAAAAAACAGTTTACGACTTACCTGATAAGGATAAAATGCTTATTATCAAATTTGAATGCGATGAATGTAATTTTTCTAAAAATGATATTATTCCTTTAACTACTAATTTTGATCCTGGAATTATAACTTTAAAAATTTTAAACGAAGAAGATCTTAAATCAAAAATTTATCGATCTCCCACTGGAAAATTAGAGATACCCGAGTTAGAATTATCTGTACAACCAGGACCTAATGCTGAGTTCTATTATACTAATGTTGAAGGAATTTTATATCGATTCGAAAGTGCTGTTTCAATATATAAAAATAACCTAGAGAAAGATGATCCTCAATTTGAGGAAGTAAATCAAATTTTAGAGGATATTAAAAAAGCAATTAATGGAAAATTGAAATTCTCATTAAAAATAACTGATAATGGTGGAGGGAGTTATATCATTCCAATTGATAAATCAAAATGTAGTTTTGAAAAACTTGAAAGTATGGAAATAGATTAAAATCTTCTTTAACATCAATAATAAGTTTTTAATATAACATGGCAATATAATAAAATCAACTAATTATGATAATATATTCCATCACAACTTTTTTAATTAAAAATTGCTTAATTAATTAGTCAAAATACCAAAATAAAATTTTTAAAGGTGATTTTATATAGCTATTAAAAAGATTGGAATTTTAACGGGCGGCGGAGTCATGTTCAAGATTTTCCTTAACTGTCGTATACTGCCCTGGGTTAAATAGCGTAATTTATGGAATAATGTTAAAAGCTTATGATGCTGGAGTAGAATGTGTAGGAATTCTTAAGGGCTGGAAAGGATTTTTAGATAATGATACAATCCCTCTTAATATCGCCGAACATGATGACTTACATACGGTAGGAGGAACAATTCTCTATACAAGTAGAACAAATCCTTTTAAAGGAATCACTTCAAAAGAAGAAAGAGCAAAAGAATTAGCAGGAAAATTTAATGAATTAGGTATTGATGCCCTAATAGCTATCGGTGGAGTTTTAAAATAGTTTCTATTTTAAACTGAAGACGATACATTAGGGGTTGCGGATTCTTTGCACATATTTGCTAAAGCAAAGGTAGTAGGTGTTCCAAAAACTATAGACAATGACCTTCTTGGAACACATTATACATTTGGATTTTGGAGTGCTGTACAATTAGCTTCTAATACACTAGATAATCTAACAACAACCGCACATTCACATCAAAGGGTATTTGTAGTTGAAATAATGGGCAGGGATGCCGGCTTTCTTACCATGTATAGTGGAATCTCGGCTGGCGCTGATATTATTTTAATCCCAGAGACTCCATTTGATTTTGAGAAAGATATTATTGATGTACTTAAAAAAAGAGCCAATGCTGGCTATAAATATCATATTATTGTAATATCAGAAGGAGCATACCCTAACCTAAAGTCACTAGAGAGAGATTTTAAAACAATTTCTAAAGAAACTATTCAAAAATTACCCAAAGATACATTTGGTAATCCATTATTAGCTAAATTAGGTATGTCTCAAATAATTGTTGATGAATTAAATTTACGAGAGGATTTAAAAAAAGAATTTAAAAAAAATGGAGTTGAATTCGAGTGTAGAAGCGTAGTTCTTGGTCATACTATGCGTGCTGGGACTCCAAATTCATTTGATAGAATATTAGGTCTAAGATTTGGATTAGCAGCTATGAAAATGGTATTAGAAGGCAAATTTGGAAATATGGTCTCATTACAAGGAAATCAAATTAAAGATGTACCTCTTTCTGAGGGAATAAAAAAGAAATACATCACCACGGAAAACGACAAAATGGAATTACGTGATTTATTAGTTAAAATAAGATACTTATCTAAACAAAAGTAAAAAAATATTCTAATTTTTATTTTTGATTATTATCCATAATTTTTTTCTTCCTCATGATCAGCATCAATAGCATCTTTTTCTACATCTCGATCAAGCCATTTTTCGCTTAGTAATTCTTTATAATACTCATGTTGGATGATTAAACTCATTATTTCCGAGGTTCCCGTCCAAATCTCCCCAAGTCTTGAATCACGAAGTATTCTTTCAATAGGATATACGGTTGTATATCCAATTCCTCCCATTACTTGCATAGCATTATTAATAATCTTCCAGCAAGCCTTAGTGGAAAATTTCTTAGATTCAGATACTAACCTTCTTTGTAACGCTGGTGGTGCTCCAGCATCGATAATCCTTGCGGTATTTAATACAATTGATCTTGCTGCATCTAAGAGAGTGATACTATCAGCAATTTTAAAAGTTACTGCTTGAAAGTTATTAATTGTTTTTCCAAAAGCCTTTCTTTTAGTTGAATATTTAGTAGCAATATGGAGACACGTTCTTGCAGATCCTAATGAACCCGCCGCTGTTGTAAGGCGTTCAGGGACCATCATTTGATAAAAAATTCGACCTCCCTCTCCTTCTCCCATAATAATATTTTCTTGAGGAACGTTTACATCTTCAAATTTGAGTCTTCCAGCACCACCCCCTTTAGTTCCTAGTAAACCGTATATATATTCCGTTTCAACGCCCTTACTACGATCAACAATAAAAAGACTAAGAGATGACCGAGGATCAGCATTAGGATCAAGATTTGTTTTAGCATAAACAAGAAAGAAATCAGCTCCCTCAGCCCCTACAACAAAACGTTTTTCACCATTTAATATGTAATTATCGCCTTCTTTAACGGCTGTACACGTTGCGCCAAAAAAATCAGAACCCCCTCTTGGTTCTGTTAACGCTTCTGCGGTATACTTTTTACCTTCACACATAGGTTTCAGGTACCTTAATTTTTGTTCATCAGAGCCAAATAAATTCATTGCTTCTCCAGTAATTATAGGAAGAGAATATAAACAAGGTAAAGAGCTTCCTAATACACCTACTTCCTCAAGTGCAACAACTTCACATTCCCAATTTAAACCTCGACCACCAAATTCCTTAGGAAATCTTAACCCTATAAGATTTTTTTTACCAAGTTTTTGTAAGAACTCTATTGGATAATTAATTTCTTCTTTATCCATTTTTTTAATTAAAGAATGAGGAACATCATCTCTTACAAACGAACGTACCTCTTCTTTTATACTTTTAGCATCTTCACTTATTAAATAATCAAACATTTTTGATTCTCCCTAAAAAAATTATACTGCTCAATAAAAATATTTGATAGTTTAAAATTTATTAGTTTACGATAATTCAATTTATCATTAACATATGGGGATTATGGTATTTCTGAAAACCAGAAATCCATACTCGGTAATATTTTATTCAACTGCAAAATGGCTTACATATGCTTACAAAAATTAAAAGTAGATTTAAAGAATACCCAAACCCATTTAAAGTGCTTATACTCGCCACTTTCATTGATAGGTTTGGAGGTTTTTTATTGTTTCCGTTTTTTTCGTTCTATATAATCGATCGTTTTGGAGTAGGGGGTACTGAAGTTGGCTTCCTAATTACAATGTTTTCAGCAGGAAACATTGTTGGAAGTATAATAGGAGGCGCATTAGCTGATAAATATGGCCGTCGTTCGATGGTTCTTTTAGGGTTAGTCTCAAGCGGAATAGGAAGTATGTTGATGGGTGTAGTGGATAATCTGATTCATTTTTTCATGCTTGCAGGATTTTTAGGAATTTTAGGGAATATTGGAGGTCCCGCAAGGCAAGCGATGGTTGTGGATTTACTGCCAAGCGAAAAACGGTCACAAGGATTTGGACTTCTAAGAGTAGCTGTAAATCTTTCAGCAACAATTGGTCCTATCTTAGGGGGATTTATAGTATCCGAATCCTATTTATTTCTGTTTATTGCTGATGCTGTTAGCAGTTTACTTACCGCTTTAATTGTATTTCTTGTCATCCCGGAGACTAAGCCAGATAAAGAAGAAGCTAAACTGGAAGAATCAGTAATGAAAACCTTTATTGGATATAAAGAGGTTTTGAAAGATTCAGTTTATATAATTTTTCTTGGTGTCTCTGCATTAACAGTGATAGTATACATGCAAATGAATACTACATTGCCTTATTTTTTAAAACAAATGTATGGGTTCACCAAGACAGGTTACGGTTTCTTGTTAAGCATGAATGCGTTGATGGTAGTAATATTTCAATTCTGGATAACTTCAAGAATTTCCAAGTATACTCCCATGAAAATGATGGCTCTTGGAACCCTACTATATATGATTGGTTTTGGGATGTATGGTTTTATTTCAGAGATATACCTGTTTTTTATAGCTATGGCTATACTAACAGTGGGAGAAATGATTGTGATACCAGTCTCGCAAGCTACAGTTGCATTATTTGCTCCTGAAGATAAGCGAGGACGTTATATGGCTGTATATGGATTCCATTGGTCGTTTCCGAACCTTTTTGGAGTTTTAATTGCAGGTTTAGTTTACGATTATATTGGACCAAACTGGATATGGTATTTAGCAGGAATTCTGTGTCTGATAGCTATTATTGGATTTTGGCTACTTCATGGTGTCGCAAAAGATCGCATTTCTAAAGAAACTGAAACTACGTTCGAAGACCTTTGACTTAAAGATTTATTTAAACTCATTTTTAAAAGTTGTTAGGGTAATACAGAGAACTATATCGAGGTAATATGAACGTTAATATTAAAGTGCGTGAAAGTTCTGTTTCACGAAAATTTTAAAATTTACATTAGTTCAGGGATTTTATAATTCCATTTATCTATGGTGAATCTCCAATTTTTTTCAATCAAATTTAAGATTCTATCATCCATTTGAAATTTATTTTTTTTATATGACTTTATCTGTTCCAAATAAAATTCAAATCTCTTTTTGTTTTTATCAAACCCTTGAAGATTTAATGTGGTGTAAATTCTTTCCAATTGACTGATTGTATCATCTTCTAAATTCTCAAACTTTACATCGATTAAATTATTACTTGGGATTAACTCCTTTTCTTTAAAATAACTTTTCATCATTTCTTTATAGATTTTAATGATATTTTCTTCGAGTAGTTCATTAGATACATTTTGAAACATGAAAATTTCAATTGCTTTCTTATAAAAATGGCGAGTAGACAAATATATTATGTAGGGATTTCTGTATATATGAATAAATTTTGCTTCGGGGTACATTTCTAATAGTATCTTAATCCTAGCTGTATTTACTGGATTTTTTAAAACAAGACGCTTCCCTCTCATATTAAAAGTAGCAGTTTTAAGTAGATAATCATAAGTATATTTCCAGTTTTTAACTAATTTAGAAGAAACGTTTTTAAAACGCACATACTTATTATAATATTCCATCATTCTTTTAGGGAAGTATAAAGCATTATAGAAAGTATAAGGAAATAGATTTCCTAAAGCCATTTCATCTTCTTGAGGCTTATGAATTCCCATTTTCATATTATCCATCGGGCGTGTTTCAGGTAAGAACAGATTCATCCAAAAGCCAAAGAAAGTATTGCTCATAAAAGATTTAGGAAAAGAGGCTTGAAGCATGGTTACAAATCCAAATTGAGGATCTTGGGTAAATAAATTATGGAGATGGGTAGTACCACTCCTCCAATGACCAATTATAAAGATTGGAGGGAAGTTTAATTTTGTTTTTTTTATTGCTTTATTATAACACATATATTCAAAAATACGGAATGGGATTCCAACTAAACTAACACTATTCATAAAAAGAATACGAAAGTAATGCTTTAAAGCTATTGAGTCATTAGATATTAACAACTTCATCAAATCTCTATAAGAACATCCGAAATTTGGACCAATTCGTGCAAAATCAGCATATTTAAAACTCAAAATTCTCACAATTAAGGTCAATAAAATATTACCTTAATTTTTATGAGATTAAATTATATGATTTAAGTAATAAATATATGCAAAATATTCGATATATTAAAATAAAAAGATTTAAGTAAAAAATTAAAGTTCAAAGATCTCTCTTGCTTTTTCTTCAACTATCTCATTATTTACAAGATCCCAAATTTCACTATAGAAAAAGTCTTTATCATTTTTGACTATGATTGGAATCCCTTCAACACAAGCACTCATGTCACAGAATAAACTATTAAATGTGGGATTATTCATCAAAGGATCATCAAAGTCATTTGGATCTTGATAATCCAATATCTTATAATCAACATCTTTACCTGCAAGCCATTTTTCTAGTTTCTCGCAGAAAAAACAATCCTTTTTTGTAATAATTTTAAATTTTGTCATGTTAAAAAATTAGTTAAAATTATTTTTAAACGTTCTCTTATGAATTTATAAACATTTATTTTTCTATAATAATAATGAATGATTTTTTCTCAATATATGTTCATACACCTTGGGATAAACTTCCAAATAATAATTTAACCTCCGTTAAATTAATTTCTTTAAAAAGCATTTTCAAAACCTATCCTGTAATTGAACCAAGTTTTTTTGATGATCTTAGCTCTAATCTATCAAAATATGATCATTATTCTTGGTACGAAAGTATTAAGAGAATTATTGGACCTAATAAGGAAGATTATGATATTAAAGATTGGAACTTCATATGGACCATAGATAATGAAAGAAGAATGTATCAATTCTTATTCCAAAAAACCACATCTGATAAAGATTCACAGCGAATTTTAGTTGCTCTAGCTCCTCCTGAATTAGGAAAATTATTTGTTCAATATAAGCGTGATGCGATTTTACGTACCCTCTCATTGATTAACAACCCGGTAAAAACTAAATTTTTAATAGTATTAACGCCAAAAGGAAAATCTATTGCAGAAGAACATCAATTAATTAGAGTTAATAAACAAGATTTAGACCAATTAAAAATCATAAATATGTTAAAACAAATGCCTAATATCAAAGGTCAATGGTTTCCATCTTTTGAGCCTAGATGCCCAATTTGCAATGAGATTTTAACCATAATTAAAGATTATAAAGTAGGAATTGGTAAATTAGTATGTCCACATTGCGGTTACGAGAAAAACAAGTGAATTATCTTATTTATAATTAAAAATAATTTTTATTCAATAAAATAATATATATAACTTATAATTAACATTTAAAAAACTTAGAATAAAAAAGATTATGTTTGTTGCAGCTTTAGATTTAGGTACAACAGGTTGCCGAACTTTTATTTTTGACATAGCTGGTACAATTTTAGCTAGTGATTATCAAGAATGGGAGAGTTTTTATCCATCTCCTTCATACGTAGAGCAAGATGCTAATGTATGGTGGAATTCACTAAAAAAAACAATTGAATTAGCCATTAAAAAAAGTGGAATTGATAAAAGCGAGATTGTAAGTCTTTCAGTAACAAATCAGAGAGAAACAATTGTACCAGTTGCTAAAGATGGAACACCTCTTCATAACGCTCTTGTCTGGCAAGATAGAAGGACGATAGATCAAGTAGAGTTTATTAAAAGGAAGGTTGGAATTGAAAAAGTATATAAAACGACCGGATTAACCATAGATCCTTATTTTTCCGCAACAAAAATTCTGTGGTTCAAAGATAATAAACCTGATCTATATCAAAAAACCCATAGATTCTTATTAGTATCAGATTTTATCATTTACAAATTAACAGGTAAATTTTGTACTGATCACTCAAATGCTTCACGAACAATGTTATTTGATATTAATAAGTTAAAATACTCCGAAGATATTGCTTCCGAATTAGAGATTGACTTAGATAAAATGCCTGATGCCATTGAGAGTGGAGTTGATATAGGCGAAATCACAACTGAAGAGACACTATTTGATAAAAAAACTTTAGTTATAACTGGAGCAGGAGATCAACAATCTGCGGCACTTGGAGTAGGTGTAGTATCACCTGGCAGAATTAAATTAACAACTGGCACTGGAAGTTTCATGCTTGCATATTTAGAGAAACCAAATTATGATCCAAAAAAGAGGGTTTTATGTAGTTGTCATGCAATACCTAAAACGTGGGTTCAAGAAGCTAGCATCTTTACAACGGGAGCATTTCTTAGATGGTTTAGAGATGAAATTGCTCAAGAAGAATGCAAGATTGCTGAAGAGCAAAATCAAGATCCATATGCTATTATTATTGAAGAGGCAGAAAAATCCCCCATCGGTGCAAATGGTTTAGTAGCTATTCCTCATTTAGTGGGTTCAGGAGCTCCTCATTGGGATCCTTTTGCAAGAGGGTTAATTTTTGGAATTGCTTTAGGTCATAAAAAAAGAGATATTTCCCGAGCTATTCTTGAAGGCGTAGCATATGAAGTAAAAAAGAATGTGGAAGTTTTTAAACAATTGAAAATAGATACAAAAGAGTTAAGATTAACAGGAGGAGGTTCTCGTTCTGATCTTTGGAATCAGATATACGCTGATGTTTTAGGAATTACTTGTATAAGAAATGTTATAGAAGAAGCTACTTCATTAGGCGCAGCGATTTTAGCAGCATCAGGAGCAGGATTATTTCCAGATATTGCAAAAGCAGCTGAAAATATCTGTAAAGTAGATAAAAAATGGATTCCTAATACTCAACATCATGAATTCTATGATAAAATTTATAATTTTTCGTATAATCTCTATGAACATTTAAAATCTGAAAATATTTATCAAAAGTTAAATGAAATATTCCAAAAGAAAGATAAGATATAATTCTCTATATCTTTATTTTCTAAATATCCTCATAATAATCAATTTTATATATTTTAATTATTATTCTTCTC
>JAEOSD010000018.1 GCA_016840545.1 Promethearchaeota archaeon | reverse complement strand
AGATAAAGATCCTTGGCTTAAGCGTTTACAGACATACCTGAAACCTCTTGAAAAAGAAGGAATAATTCACAGATGGGATGATACACTCATTGAGCCGGGACAAAATTGGTTTAACGAAATAAAACGTGCTTTAGTTTCCGCAAAAGTTGGTATCTTTTTAGTAAGTGCAGACTTCTTGGCTTCTGATTTTATTTCAGAAAAAGAATTACCCGATTTATTAAATGCTGCTGAGAAACGAGGAACAACAATAATTCCTGTGATAGTAAATCCATGTAGATTTTTAAAAACGAAGGGCTTAGCAGATTTTCAAGCAGTCAATGATCCTTTAAATCCCTTGGTAAATTTAACTAAGGGTGAACAAGACGCTGTTTTTGAAAGGGTAGCAAATCAGGTTGAAAAGATCCTTTCAAAGCAATAACAACTAATTTTTAAGAAATTGAAATCTTCCTAGAAATAGATAATATAAAATGAAAATTTAACAATATAAAATAAAAAAGTTATGAAGTGAAGTAAAATGATGCTCCCGGATAAATTTGTAAAAATTATCAACAAAATTCCCGAAAAACATAAAGTTTTGAGAAAACTTATAGAAAAAAATTATCAAGTTCTGAATTTAGATGAATTAAAGGCCATTGATTTCGAAAGTGAGGAAATTGTAACCGATTTTTATATAACCCTTGTGACTAAAATACTATCCACTAATTCCGAAGCTTTGGAATTGCTCAAGAACCTGAGTGTGTTAAATACCCTAATAGAAACTAATATTGACCAGAAAAGCGTTGAGAAGTCCTACGATATGGATAATATTCAAGACAATTTAAATTACTTGATGGAAACGGGATTACTCATTAATAAAGGAGAGCAGGAAGAAACTCTTGATTTTGCATCCGAGTATGTTCAAAACGCGATGTTAAGTATATCAGATAAAGGCTGCCATGAAAACGCTGTAAAATATTACGATCAAAAGAGCAAGGATTTCAAGGAAGACTACAATAATGTAACGGAAATTTTACACCATCAATCAGAAATTGCTATCGACGATGTGCTTGCCATCGGATTTCTTGGAGTTTGTAACACACTACGAATTGCTGGTTTTGGAATTCATAAGCTAATTATAATTGGAGAGAAATTGATCGGTTTAGAGGATAAATATAAAGCCCCAGTCCTAGTGGCGCTCGGAAACCTTTACGCCGATGTGGGAAGGCAAGAGGAAGCGGAACTTGCCTATCTTGATGCATTAAGTACTTATAAGGAACTGGCAAAAGCTTATTATAAGATCTATTTACCTTACGTCGCAACAGTTCACAACCATCTTGGGAAATTATATGCGGATCTTAAGAGATTTGAGGAAGCAGAAAAAATTTATCTCAAAATGTTAAAGCTTTACAATGAGTTAGAAGAAAGGTATACTGATATTTTCTCACCTGATAAGGAAGACATAAAATTCGAAGGAGAGTCAGAAAAACCCGTTTATCAGAAAGTAGAGGTTGATCTACCCATCGATTTGGATCCCGAAAAATTATGCCAGGAAGCTTTTGAGGATTATAGGGAAATAGTGAAGGAGTATCACGACGTATTTTTGCCCGATATGAATACAGGTCAAGACGAGATAGGTCATGTTTACATCGATCTGGACCTTTTGGGAGAGAAAAGAGGGGAAGTTCTTGATGAGCTGACTCTAAAAAAATTATATGCAAAAACGTGTTACGACGGGCATTTAGCTGATGTGGCTACAGTATACAGCAATTTAGGGCTGACCTATATGGAAATGGCTCAGCATGGCGAGGCTGAACGGATGCATCTTGAGGCTTTAAGAATTAGGGCTAAACTCGCCGAACAATACCCCGATAAGCATCTTCCTTTGCTCGCAATCATCCAAAACGACCTAGCAAACTTATACACGCATTTATACCGAACGGAAGATGCCGAGGAGATGTATCTCGATTGCTTGAAGACCAAGAAAGAACTCTCGGAACGTAATCCAACCTTATATTTAATCGATTATCTCGTGACTCAAAATACTGTAGGACATTTTTACCTGGGTATCTACCATTACAATAAGGCGGAAAAAATGTATCTTAAAGCTTTAAAAGGTCTCGAAGGATTAACCAAAAAAGAGCAAAAGCTCTATGCCTCCAATATAGCTCTTGTACAGAATAATGTTGGAAATGCAAACCTCTTTTTAGGAGATTATGAAAAAGCCAAGAATTATTTTGATAAAGCATTAAAGGGCAATCCCACCAATGGTGATATTCTCTATAATTGTGCCTGCATAGAAGCAATTAATAAGAATAATGAAAAAGCTTTAGAATTGTTGGGAAAGGCCATTGAAGCCGATAAAAAATTTATGAAATGGGCGAAAACCGATCGCTTTTTAAAAAATATTAAAGACTTGCTGGAATTCAAAAATTTAATCGGAGAAAATGGAGAAAATCGAGAGGAACAAAACTAAATAATCAATTATTAAATTTTAAGAAATCATATAATTCGAAATTATTAGTTTATGCTTAAAGTTAACTTCTTATTTGAATACACAATAAAGCAAACAAAATATTTTTATAAGTGAATTATCTTTTTCATCACGGGATATAATTTTAAAATCTTAAATTAATACGGGGGGAATTCGACAATGTCCAGCTCATTTAAAATAAAGGTGGTAGCTGCTGGATGGGAACCAGCAAAAAAAGATTTCTTTCAAAAATGTAGGCGAAATTTAAATAGCTTCTTTAATAGCTGTTATATAACTGTAGGAGTAGATATTAAAACAACATCTTATTCAAACGATTATGATGATAGGCTAACCATGAGTATTTGGGATATCAATAGTTCTGGAAGATTTCGTTTTATGTATCCCACTTTTTTTAAAGGTGTTGCGGCGTGCCTTTTATTTTATGATATAACGATTCCTAAAAGTGTTGAGCAATTAAATGATTTGATGCAACTTTTTGCGAGAAATATTCCAATTTTCATTATTGCATATAAATCTCATATTAAGGATCCTATTAATTTTGAAGAGATTAATGATTTCGTTGAGGCAAACGATATTACAGGTTTTTACCTTATTTCTGTTCGGAAAGTATTTAGAACCCCCCAAGTATTTGATGATATTGTCACTCGAATATCTGAATATATTTTTTATCATAGAGCTGAGAAACCAAAAATGTCTGATAAAGAAAAGAGTCTCTATGAGAGATTTATATCAGCTTTTTCAAGATGTCCAATTTGCCTTGTTAAAAATCATAAAAGTAATTTAAATCGAATTTTTTTCTCAAAAGATTCTCGTACGAAAAAATTGAAAGAAAATTTAATACATATATTGAATTACTCTGAGAATTTTAACGACAATTACTTGAATAACATTAAGATAGGAATCCCATGTTGTTCTTGTCACAATAAGATATTTTCTTAAATAATCAGCGATTAATATTCAAATATTAGACTACTATAATTTAATAAAAACAGAGGGAGAAGAAATGAAAAAATGTTTTGTTATTAGTCCAATAGGAGAAGAAGGTTCAAAAGTGAGACAACATGCCGATGATGTTTTCGATTTTATAATAGAGCCAGCATTAAAACCATTCGATATAGAAGCGGTACGTTCAGATAAGATACATGAAACAGGAAAAATATCTACTCAAATTTATAATGCTATACAGACGCATGATTTATGTATTGTGGTTCTTTCGTTTGAAAATCCTAATGTATTTTATGAGCTTGCTGTTGCTCAATGTGCTGTTCGACCAGTAATTATCTTAATTGAAGAAGGAAATAGACTTCCTTTTGATATTCAAGACGAAAGGAGTGTATTTTATGATTTAAAAGCGAGGTCATATGTAGAGAGAACATATATTAATCGAATTATTGAAATTATTAGAAAATTGGAAGAGAGTGATTATAAAGTGGAACCAAGTATTCCAGGTTTTAAACCACTTGACGAAAAAGACATCACTCTTGATTTTCTTGGGCAAACGCAAAATTACGGAAGCCACGATATTTGGAGTGATATCTATAAAAATACTAAAGAAATATTTTATCTAATGGGTATCAGCTTGGATGCGTGGAGGCGTGGCAAAGATTTTGAAAAACATATGCTTAATAAAGCTGATGAGGGATTGGATGTAAAGATTTTAATGATGCACGAGGAAAATTCTGCATTAGATCAGATGATGTATGAAAAAACAGGAATTTCTATTGAAAAAGTAAGAAATGATATAAAGTTTAATTATAATACATTTTCAGAAATAGCAGAAAAGACCGAAAACATCGAAGTTCGACGCGTTTTAAACGGAACCATTAAATGCACTGCGGTTTTTAACGATTATTTTACTTTATACATGCCACACCTTTATTCTCAAAAGGGTGGTTATATTCCGTTATGGAAAGCAGGAAGAAATTCATATCTTTATAATTTATTAATGGAAGAATTTGAAACATTATGGAATATAAATAAATTAGCTATAGGTTAATGAATACTCAAAGGGGCATTTTTACATCATTTTTATATCATTACCACATCTTTCACATATGGGATATAAAAAATAAATTTAAATATTTACTTAAATTGATGTTGACTATTTTTTAATGGGTTAGCGTTTCTTTTTTTTAAACTTCTTTATTGTTTTAAGACTCTGTTTAATTCTATCAATATCTGCTGAATATTCTTCAGGATTAATGACTAGAAGATTTTTATAGATTTCTAGAGCATTGAGATAAAACTCTTCAGCTTTATCAAATTCTTCTAAATCCACATACAATTCTCCGAGAAGATCCTTAATCACCCCAATTTCTGGTAAATGAAGATTAGCGTCTCTTTCTGCCAACTTTTCTTTTATTTTTAAAGCCTTTAGATATGATTCTTCAACTTTGTCAAGATTGTTTAAGGTAAAATATAATTCACCCAAACACATTTGAACCTTGTAAATTTCAGGTAAGTAAACATCTGGATTTTCTTCTGCCAACTTTATCCTAATATTTAAAGCTTCGAGAAGTAGATTCTCAGCATCTTTAAATCTATTAGTGTTTAAGTTTAATATACCGACATTAACTAAAGCTTGAGACAGCTCAGCTAAATAAGCCTCTGGATGTTCTCTTTCTAAAATTTTATATGAATCTAGGGCTTTAAGAAGTAGATCTTCAGCATCATTATATCTATTAGCGTTTAAGTATGATGCCCCAAGGCTGGTTAGAATAAAAGCAAATTCAGTTAAGTATATTTCAGGATTATTTTTTGCTAATTTTTCATAAATACCTAATGCTTCATATGATTGTTTTTCAGCATCTTTAACCCTCCCCAAAATTTGATATAAGTTCCCTAGACTCATGAGAGCTGAAACTAAAAGTTGTGCATATGCATCAAAATTATTTTCTACTAATCTTTTGCTAATTTCTAAAGCTTTTTGATATGTTTCTTCGGCCTGTTCAAATTTTTTTGAGCTTAAATAGTTAAGCCCTAAAGTAACCAGTGTTTGGGCAATTTCAGGTAAATAGATATCAGGATTTTTGCCTACCAGATCCTCTCTTATCTTTAATGCTTCATTATAAACATTCTCTGCATCTTCAAGCCTACCTTGAGTTGTATATAATAATCCAAGATTCACTTTTATTGTTGCTATCTCTCCTCTGTAAATCTGATGATTTCTTAAATCCAAATTTTCAAGTATTTCTAATCCCTTTAAGTACCATTCCTCCACATCATTAAATTTTTTTTTAAAAAAGTTTACTTGTCCTATTAAAAAATAAATATTTGCAAGCTCAGGTTGATAAGCATCTGGATTTTTTTCTGTTAAATTTCTATAGTTGCTTAATACTTCAAGGTATAACTTCTTTGACTCATCATATTTTTTTTCATTAAAATATAATAAACCAAGGCCAGTTTGAACTAAAGTTAAATAAGGCAAATAAATCTCATCTTTTTCCCTTGTTAGACCCTCCATTATCTCTAATGTGTCGAGATATGTTTTTTCAGCCTTCTCAAACTTCTTTAGGCTTGTATAAATAAGTGCGAGATTATTCAGGATTAATCCAAACTCAGGTATGTAAACTCCGGGATTTCTTACAATTAAAATCTTATTGATTTCAAAAGCTTTAAGGTATATTTTTTCTGCTTTCTCAAATTTCTTTATATTAAAGTATAACGATCCAAGATCACTAAGATTTGCAGCTAAAACAGGCTCAAAAACATCAGGATATTTTTCAGCCAATTTTTCAAAGATCTCTATTGCTTTAAAGCACTTTTTCTCTGCCTCTTCAAATTGCTTTAAAAATATATATGAAGTACCTAAACTATACTGAGTTCTAGCAAATTCAGGTAAATAAACCTCAGGATTTTTTTCTACTAGTCCCTTCATTATTTCTGAAGCTTCAATAAATACGTTTTTAGCCTTTTCAAACTTCTTTGAATTAAAATATAAAAGCCCAAGACTAATTTGGGTTGATGCGAGATTGCTTAGATATAATCCCCCATCTAATTCCACTAATTTATTGTAAATTTCTAATGCTTCAAGGATTATCTTCTCAGCTTCCTCAAACTTAAGTAAGGCATTATAAATTAGTCCTAGATTGCCTTTGATCATAGCAATCTCGTTTAAATATAAATTAATAGTATTTTTATCTAGGTTTTCAAAGATTTCTATCGCTTTACGGCTCATATCTTCAGCTTTTTTATACTTTTTCCAATTCAGGTATAATAAACCTAGATTGCCCAGAGTTCTTGCCATACTGGTTTTATATTTTTTTGGAAAATCTTCCATTAATTTTTTATAAATTTCTAATGCCTCAAGGAGGTTATTTTCAGCTTCTTCAAATCTTCTTATATTTGTATATAATCCTCCTAGGTCGTTTTGGGCACCTGCTAAGTCAAGTCTATATTCTTTTGGAAATTTTTCTTCCATTTTTTTGATAATATCAATGGCTTCAACGTAAACATACTCCGCTTTTTCAAATCTCTTTAAATCGTTAAAAATCATTCCAAGTGTGATTAAAACAGGTATTTTATATTCATCTTCTACCGATTTCTTCAAACCTTCCCCTATTTCTACTAACCTATTATAGCCATATTGAATCGGTGTAACCTCTTCAGTAATATCAACAAATTCATCTACTAATTCCTTAGTAGGATTTGATTTTACCTTATGGAAAAGAATTTCTACAGCATTATCTATATTTTCTCCCACAATTTCTTTTTTCTTCTCATAATATCTGATTGCTTTCTCATGGTCTTCTTTATCTGCTTTATCTTCTAAGACATCTTGGATATGCTTAAAGTAAAATTCATATACTCCTTCTTTCCCTTCTCTTTTCTTGAGCATTCCAGTATCAACTAGAGCTTTAAAAGTCTTTCTAATATCTTCAATATCGTAAGAATTTAACACACTTTCTCTGTTAATATTTATAGGTAAATCAGTGTTTAAAACGGCAAGATTTTTAAGCAGAATTAATGCTTTTGGATTATTAGAGAAAATCTCTTCAATAACACGTTCAAAAAAATCTTTCACCTGATTATCATCAGCGTCAATAAGATCAAAATCTTTTATTTTATCAAAATCAATATTCTCATAATTTTTTATGAGTAATTCAGTAGATACAGGATGCCCTTCAGTAATTTGATTAATTAATTTCCTTACTTTTTCAGGAATTTCAGTCGAAAATAATTTTATCAGATCCTCTCTATCTTCCTCATCAATACCGCTCAAGTAAATTTCCTTTCTAGCAATATATGTATTTTTCCGAGAAGAAAGAATTATATGGTCTACTGATTTTGCCATCTCCATTACATCATCGGTCGCTAGATGAAAATCATCAAGAAAAAGAATGAGATTTTTTTTATTTCTTATTATATTTGACAAAGTATCGATCTGCTTATCTTTTGGCATCTTACTTATCTCTTCAGCATTTGGTAATAACTTGTTCTCAGTGAATGCATTAATCACATCATATATCGTAATCTTATCACGGAATTCTGCTATATATTGGTCATCTTTACATTTTGTTCTAAAATCTTCAAATCCTGACCCACTTGCATACGCTTTTGACGTTCCAATGGTTATTATCCTTTTTCCCTTTAATTTTTGAATAAGCAAAGCCAATTCTATTAATGCAGTTTTTCCGATGCCTCCAACGCCCCATACTTCAATTTTACTATCAATATTTTCGATTAATTCATTAAGTACTTTTTCTCTATCTACAAATTGTGTGAAATCTAATTTATCCTGAGCATGCCATTCAATTATTTTAGTGGCTAAATTAGTACAGATAAGTTGAACTAAGTCAGGATCCTCAATATCAACAAATCCGAGATATTCCTCTCCAATTTTTTCCTTAAATTGCAGAGCTTCCTTTTTTACATCAGGAGCATCCCAACCTTTTCCAACCAAATATGTTTGATGTAAGATTCCCTCCGCTAAAGTAGTGTTATATTCACAGTGAGTATAAGAAATTTGTCCTGTTTCCGTTTTCATTGGACATTCTGCCTTACATTCATTTTTAAGTGAGCATTTGACCATTAGAGTACCGTAGTATGGAGAAATTAAAAAAATCACTATACCATTCTTTTTCATTTGCTTCAAATTCCCAATACAAACCTCTTGTGAATTTGAACCATCTGGGATAAATTCCTCCATACCCACGCCTTTAAATGCGGAATTTAACTGCTCAAGAATTTTAGATCGATATTCTACTAAATCTCGATAAGTAGAACTTAAAAATATTTTCAGCATGTAGTGGATCACATTTCGCTTTATTGTAAGAAAATATGAAGAGTTAAAATATAATATTTTGGTCGTACATTTTTACTCTATTTTCATGGCTATTATTTTAATTCAAAGAGGCAATTTGTCTACAACTTATGGATTGACTAAGTTGGTGCCAATTTCTGTTCCTGAAACAATTGGTTTTAATTTCTTTATCTAAAAAATCAAGCGGATTTTAAAAATGAATCTTATAATTTATAGCAAGGAAATTTTAAAATTAGGGAATTTTAATTGATTTAATTGAAAGCAATTTTCATAACTCTTTAATTCTCTTATATAGTATTACATATTTCAGATTTGAAGAAAATGAACAGAAAAATAAAAGTATTTATAAAATATATTGGAATTCTTATTTTGTTACTTCTTCCCTTATTTGGACTAATTGGAGTTGTAATTAGCAGAACCATTATTACTCCTAATGATCAATTTTTTGTAATAAATAAGGGGGAAATCCCAGATATTAATATAAATAACTGGACATTAACGATTGATGGACATGTTAACAATACTTTGAATTTTAATTATTCCAACTTTACTTCTCACCCTTCACAAGAGGTTTTAGCAACACTCCAATGTGTCGAAGGACCTTCTGGTACAGCTTTATGGAAAGGGATTTCTATTAAAAATTTACTAGATTTAGCAGAATTAAAGACTGGAGCTGTAGATGTGGTTTTTTACGGTGCAGACGCGTATTCTTCCTCCTTAACTATTGAAGAAGCAAGTGCAGATGATGTTCTTTTAGCCTATGAAATGAATAGTGAACTTCTTCCTGTTGAACAAGGTTTTCCTGTTAGGGTTGTTGCCCCAAACCATCAAGGGTATAAATGGGTGAAATGGGTCGTTAGAGTCGAGGTTGTAAACTATGATTATATCGGTTATTGGGAAAGTCGGGGATGGAGCGATGATGCTTCAATTACACCTCTCTCAGATTGGATTTGGCATGCTATGTTATTGTCGATTTCTTTACTTTTCGGAGGTGTTGCTATTATATCTGGTTTAAAAAGGTCTCCTATAACTAAATTTTTCCATGATCTTCCAAAATTTGTAAATAGAAAATTCCATATTGCTGTTGGTATTGGCTATTTTCTCACTTCTCTAAGTGTTTTCCTATATTGGATTATCTCCACGATCTTAAACAGAGGAGCAGTATTTTATACTATTCATGGTATAACAGCTTTAATATCTATCAATCTTGTTATACCTGGGGCTATTACAGGCTTTAAAAAATCAAAAAAGAGGGATTCTAAAGAAAGAACTCTGCACTATAGGTTGAATCTCTATTCTTTTTATTCGTTTTTATTAACAATTCTATTAGGATTTTCATTAATATTTTTCAATCTTTTCCGTTTATATTAGCTTTCTTAGTGTAATATAGAAGCTTTAGATAGTTCAACGATTTAAAATGAAAATATCTATAGTTATAAAAGTGTTATATATGGTAATTTTAAAGACTCTTAGTCTTAACATTTGCAATTTCTAGTTCTTAGTGATACTTTATATAATAGAAACCACTTCTTTTTATTTAATGACCTTGTCTGCAGTAATATTAATCTTGGTTTTATTTGCAATTTTGATGGCTTTTTTTTCTCAATCAAAGATTGATTACTTTCCTATTGCATTAATCATAGGAGCCATCGCAGTAGTGTCAATGCTTACGTTTACTACTGTTAGTGAGGAAGAAATTCTGGGATTTATCAATTTTGACACGTTAATTTTCATATTTGCTATGCAGATAATCGTCTATTTTGCCACATATAATCGAGTGATAGAATATATTGCGATTAAGTTGATTTTTATTACGAAGGGGAATAACCGGTTATTCTTCTATATGATTTGTTTGTTTACTGGTATTATAGTAGCTTTTATTGAGGATTTAACCCTTTCCTTGATATTAATTCCATTGATCTACAGGACATGCCGAATTTTAGATATCCCCGCTGGTACCTATATGATGGGGATGACTATTACTATAAACATCGGTGCAATACTAACGCCTGTCTCGAGCTTAAAGAACTTGATTATTGGAAAGGAATTTGGATGGGGTTTTGGCCAGTATCTTGCCAATATGGGTATTTTATATATAATCACGCTAATATCCACTATTTTCTTGATGGATCGGTTCATATTAAAAAAAGAAGAAAAACCAACTGAAAAAAGCAAGAAAATACTGTTATCAATAATAGAGCCGGAAATTGTGATCCTGAGTAGAAGGTACTTTATAACGACAATTATCATTATTCTTACCACTTTTGTGTTTATGATCTTAGGATTTGAACCTGCTCTTGTTACGATCATATCTGCAGCTATTCTTCTTCTTATTCACTCTAAGAAAACTAAATTTTTGGATCTTAAAAACGAAATTTCGTGGAGAATCATCATTACTTTTGCGATCTTGTTTATTCTTTCGAATTCTTTATCACGATTAGGTTTTTCAGAGTTGATCTCCACAAATTTGGTAAACTTGGTAAATGATAACATTTATCTCGCCGTATTGATAACATTAAGCCTTACTTCTCTCTTGTCTGCATTTCTTGCGGGTACACCCGTTACCATCATCCTTCTTCCGATTTTTTCAGCACTCATAGGAGAAGGTTTCTTTCCTAACCCGATCATCATTGCTTTCATAAGTGGTGTTAATATGGCAGGCAATTTTTTACCGCAAGGTTCTGCATGTGATCTTCTCACCCTCTCATTAGCAAAAAAATACAACGTGGTGAATTTAAATTACAAGCGTTTGCTAAAAAATGGTGCCCTTTTCGCAACGATTCATTTCTCCATTATATTGGGATATACAATGATTTACACTTTAATTTTAAGTTAAGAAAATTAAAATTGAATCATTAGTTATTTAACCCAAATTCATTAAGTCTTTTTCTCCTTATTCTTCCTTTATATTACAAAAAAATAAATTTATGAAAAGTTTTTTAATATTTAAGAAAGAAGAATTAATAGGTAGATTCCAAAAATAAAATATCATAAAATTCTTTATGACTGAGGAAGGAAAGTTTATTTCAGTACTTAATGAGATTAAAGAAATATTTCAGTTTTTAACTGAAGGTGAACCATCGCCGGATGATGAGATAGAAGCTAGAGGAAAGCTTATCAATAATTTCACCCATATCAAAAATTTCAATGTTTTTCCCGAATATAAAGAACTTACTGAAACCATCCTCCACAAATTAGAAGATTGGGATACTCTTGATTTATGGTTTTCAGAGACTTCAATTCCTGATGATATAAGAATATTATTAAAAATACCTCAAAAACAAGAAGAAATTTCAAAAGAAGACGCTAGCGAATCAATCCAACAACCAACTGAACAAGTAGTTGAGAAAACAGAGATAGATATGACTCAAATTGTTAATAAAGTATCTGAACAGTTTAAGGGAGAAATAGAAGGTTTAAAAGGTAAGATTGAACATCTTAAAAAAGAATTAGAGAAAAAGGATCAAACTCTTACATCTATTTCCAAAAAGAAAGAAGTTAAGAAAATCATACCTAAGAAAGAACCAACATTGCCTCCCCCAAAAATAAAAATTCCCGTTTTTAAAAAACCTCCAATAAAACCAATAAAACCTCAAATAAAAACCGAAGAGAAAGAAGAAACTAAAATCGAACCAATTAAGCTAAAACCTATAAAAATGGATGAAGAAAAAGTTCATAAAGAGTTAACTCCTATTCCTAAGAAGTCAGCTGAGGAAGTTTCTGGAGTTTCAATTCCCATTCCAAAAGAAAAACCAAAGATAAGTCCATTTGTACAAGAAACCACTGATATCCCAATCATCACTGAAAAACGTAAAATTACTCCCATTAGAGTAGAAGAATCTGATTATGAACCAAAAATGGAGTTAGAGTCGGAAGAAAAGCAATCTGTAATTTTTTCAGTTGAAAAACCTAAAATTTCATCTATGAAAATCGAGGAAATCGAAACAGGATCAATAAAATCAAGTACAACAGATTTATTTAATGTTTTTTCATCGGTAGGAGAAAAATCATCAGAATCTAAAGAAAAGAAAGCAGAAATAAAAGAACCTAAGATGAATTTAAATAATGAAAAAGGGGAAGGTTCCCAAGTCACTCCTTTTATTAATTTTAATCAAACAAAACAAGCTTTTAAGGAGAGCGAGACTATTGGTCCTGAAGAGGAACTACCAACAGATAAGGATTCTTTATACCAAGAATTAATCGCCTTGGAAGGAAAACGATATTCATTAGAGAAAGAATTTAAAGAATTAGATACTAAATATCAAAAAGGTTCTATTGCTGATATTCAATATAAGAATGAAAGCGTGGTTCTTAAAAATAAGCTAAATGATATAACCTCGAGAATTAATAAAATAAGAAGAATTATTGCTAGCTTATAGTTAAATATTCAAGACTATTGAGTAATTTCATACACTGGTGGCATTACTAACTTATGTTCTGCTTTTTTCATCATATCTTTAACTTTATTAACATCATTAATATTTAATCCTTGAAATCCTAAATTATAGTCCATTCTATATAATATTTCATCAATAGTATTATACATTAAACCTATTTCACCCTCATCAGTTTGACCGGGCCATAGACCTGGTGATGGAGATTTCTCAATAATATTTTTAGGGATTTCAAGAACTTTGGCAAGTTCTCTTACTTCAGATTTATAGAGCATTCCTAATGGTTCAAAATCCACTCCCCCATCTCCATACTTGGTAAAGTAACCAATAGCTAATTCAGCTCTATTTCCTGTACCAGCAATCAGATATTTTCCCAAAGATTGACCTACATAATATAGAGCAATCATTCTTAGTCGAGGTTTGATATTAGCATTCGATATTGTATTAGGTTTTATGATTGAGTGAAATAATTCTAAAAATTGATTATAAGCCTTTGTTAAATCAATGATCTTAAATTCAATCCCTAAATGTCGCGCAATTAATTTAGCATCTACAAGATCTTCAGGTGTTGATTCACATGGTAATCCTAATCCTATAACTTTTTTCTTTCCCATCGCGCTTACGCATAATGATGCCGTAACAGAACTATCAATTCCTCCACTTAAACCCAAAACAACTCCATCGGCATTAGCAGAATCTAAGTAATTTTTAATCCAACCTTGAATATCAACACTTAAATTTTTAAAATCTAATGTCCGCATATTTGATCTTATTTATCTTTATATTAAAAACTCATTTATAAAAATATAGAAATGAAAAGATTAAAATAAAAAATTTAAAATTATAAAATTAAAATTGGATTTTTAACTATTCTATTCAAGGATTATTTAAATTTAGTTTGAAAAAATTGAGCAAGATGAGTGAAGAATTTAAAGGAATTGTAGATACATCCTATAATAATGGAACTCCATTATGGCTTTATACGAGTGATTACATTTTTGGTATGATACCTACAGATTCAAGTGGTGCCCGTTGGACAGAGGTGTCATATACATTTGAAGATCCTGATGAACCACTCCTAAAAACAGAAAGAAATGCGGATTTATCTTATCAGTTTCTCCTTGAAGAAGTAGAAAAAGGAGTTTCTTTCTATATTGAAGACTTAAACGTTATTTCATTAAAAGAGTTCGCCCAAACTCTTGAAGGAAAAGCTGGGCCGGAAAAAATGAATACTATAATAACCGAATTAATAAATAACTCTTCTAAATATTCAGCAAATTTTCCTATAATTAAAAGTAAAGATGAACTGGGTAAATTAAAAGAAAAAGTGTAAAAACCTTCAGAAACTAATTTACTTGTTAAATCAGATATATAAGTTCTTTCTTTGAGGATGTTTTTTAGTGAATTCCTCATCAACTCTTCTTGCGAGCTGATATCCTAAATTCGGATTATTCTCATGGATAACTTTCTTAAGATGGTTACCATGTTGTTGCGAGTATTTTTCTATTCCTGCAGCAATAATGTTTTGATCTTGTTTAACAGGAACAATCATGCCAAACAAACGAAACATATCATCAGGAGACAGCTTTTTTCCTATTTTTTCATCAATATCTTTATTGATATTTCGAGCTAATGAGCCCATTGTTAGAGATGAATAAGGATTTAGCATTTTTGATTTTAACCAATAAGCATCAGGTTTTTTCGTAATAAAGGTATCTGTATTTCCGTGTTTATCACTTGATCCTATGATTCTCCATCCTTTAGGACTCTTATCATAATCCTTTTTCATTCTTTTAATAATAGTCTTTATCGGAGCAACTCCCTGATAATCTTCTCCTTCTTCTTTTTCAGTCATATCTTCAATTCTTTAATATCGATAAAATTATAAAAAGATAAACAATAATTTCCATAATATAATTAGTGTTCATGAGTTAAATTCTTTACTAAAAGTTCGTGATAATAAATTAATCTAACAAAATTGTTTTCTTAAGAATGAATCTTTTAGAGAATGCGGATAAAATCAATGAATTATACAATTCAGTACTTAATGCGATTGAGTTCAACAAATTTGGTAATTTAAGAGACAATTTAATCTTAATAAATGACATTGAAAAAAAATTTGAATCAAATTACACAAAGAAGAAGATAGAAGGTGTTTTTTATACCCATAGAGAGATTTCAGATTTTATTTTTTCTCAAGCCCTAATTTCTTTACTCAATAATGAATTTAAAAACCTGAAACTTGCTCAGTTTGATGAGGTTTATTCATTAAATTCGAATATTCAGAATCGGATTAAAAAATTTTTACTAAGTATTAAAATTTGTGATCCTGCATGTGGTTCTGGAGTGTTCCTCCTTAGTGCGGCTTCTATAATTCATAAATTAATGAAAAAATTAAATTATGATTTATCTCCTATCGATCTTAAAATCAAAATTATAAACAACCTTTATGGCTTTGAAATTAATGATTCTGCAATCAAGTTAAGTAAATTAAATCTCCTAAGTTGGTTTTATCATGATAATCCCGCAAGATTAAAAGAATTATTAGCAGTTTTAAATTCAAACCTAAAACTACAAAATAGTTTAATTAATATTAAAACCTCTAATTTTGATATAATTATAGGAAATCCACCATATGGCAATATTCTTAGAAGTAGCCATAAAGATTTCCTTAAAAGAGAGGATATTTTTTATAATGATATTTATTGCGCTTTTATTTTAAAAGCGATTAGGTGGACAGAAAGCATAATAGCTTTTTTGGTTCCTAAGAGTTTTCTTCTAAGACAAGGTTATATCAATTTTAGAAATAATCTATTATCGAAATCTAATCTTTTAAAAATTTATGACATCGGCCCCAATCTTTTTAAAAAAGCCACTAATGAAGTCCAAATAGTGATATATGAGAAAAGAGGAAATATGCTCAAAGATTTAAGAGTTTACAAATACCCTAATGAAGAAATTACATCTTATAAGGATCAAAAAGTAGATTCTCTAAGAATTTGTTTTAATGAGAAGTGTAATTTCAATGATAGAGCAAAAAAAATCTTTACATATTCCTTTCAAAAATATTGTCCTTATTGTAGCTCTGAAACTGTATCAATGAACAGGATTAGAATTAAAGCAAATCAGGAAACATTAACACTAATTAACAAAATAGAACAGAGAGCAGATTTGAATTATTTAAACATTAGAGATTTTCCAATGATGATCCGAGGTGAAGAAGCAAAGGGCCTTAGGAAGATAAAAAATTTAATTAAAAACAACCTTGAGGGTTCTTGTTTTTATATTAATGCTAAAGAAGATTTTACGTATTTCTATTTTAAAAAGAGGAAGTCATTTGATATTAATAGCATAAGTGCTGAAATATTAAAGGGCCATAATTATGAATACTATATGAATCCAAAATTACTTATTAAACACAATAACATTTATCCTCAAGCAGTTTTTACAGAAGAGAAAGTTTGTTTCACATCTTCAATATATTCACTTCTACATGCTGATATCGATGAATTAAAATATTTATGTGCCATTTTGAATTCGATTTTAATGCAATTTTATTGTAGATATGCAATAAATAATCAAAGAGACACTACAATTAACTTAAATCAATATATGATAAGGCATCTCCCAATTATTCATTGTCAACAAGACTTAAAACAAGAAATCATTGAGAAAGTTGATAAAATTTCTAAATTTCTCTTTCAAAGTAATGGAAAATTTACAAACGAAACTAAACAAGTTGTAAAAGAAATTGATAATTTAGTTTTCGAATTATATTCTATTACAGATCAGGAAAAAAAGACAATAATATCTATCATAAAAGAACAAATAGAGTTTTTCAGAAATATTTATTGATTTATAACAAAATCAACTATTTTAAGGTAAGATGAAAATTACAGATTTGGTCTCCCATTCCTATAAATTTCTCACGTTTTAAAACAATATTAGAGTTAAAAGTTTTTATTACAGGATCAAGATAAGATACACACATATCCTTACATATCGAGGAAATTCTTTTATGGCGCTCTGGATTACATTTCATAGCTTCAAAATAAGGACGTTTAATTATATTTATTATTGTCTCTTTTTCAGTTTTTTTAACAATTTCATGATTATTCCCTTCACAGTTCCAAATAAAAGAGAGAACTTTAGTTAGATCTTTAAGAGAATTACCTTGAATATTAAGATATTTAACGATTCTTCTAAATATAATTCCATAAAGTTTTTGCCACACGATAATATCTATTTTCAACGCAGTTTCAAAATTAACTTGATTTTCAACTTCAATTACCCATAATCCATCAAGCGTTCTGAAATTTTTCGAAAAATAAAATAATTTATCTTTATTATTTAGTCTCCTTTTAGATAATCTTTTTACATTAGGTGATTTTAAGTGAGAACCCCCTTTCTGACTAAATATGAAATTACAATTATTATCTCCTAATCCTTTATATTGAGTTCTTTTTATTTCTATTTTGTTATTGAATTCATTAGTTATAGATTCATATAAAGGGATACAAACATTTTTACATACTAAGGGAATTTTATCATGACGATCAGGATTTCGATCCATTGCAGCGTAATAAGGACAATTTTTGATACTAACTTCAATAGTACCCCGATCTCTAATTGCTAACTCGTAATTCCAACCCTCAACTGACCACCTAAAAGTTAAAATTTTAATAAAGTCTTTTAAATTATCTGTTTTTATATTTAGATATTTTTTAAGTCTTAGAAAAATATTTTTTAACAATTCTTTCCAGACAACTAAATCAATATTTAATGTAGTTTCCCAATTTGTCTCTTTCTCA
This sequence comes from Promethearchaeota archaeon, assembly GCA_016840545.1. Taxonomy (GTDB): domain Archaea; phylum Asgardarchaeota; class Lokiarchaeia; order Sigyniarchaeales; family SOKP01; genus SOKP01. The sequence goes on along the minus strand of JAEOSD010000018.1, from coordinate 9,565 downwards.
GTTTCAACCATCCAAAGGCCATCTAACGTAAAAAAATTCCTTTCAAAAAAGAAGAGTTTATCATGAACAGATAAGGGTTTCAAGATCAAATCCTAGTTAATTGGCTATAATTATAAATAATGAAATGTTGCAATATTATATATAGTATCAACATTGAATATATTCTTAATAACTGCACTGGTATATTCTTTTTCTTTTTGTATATTGATTCTATATACTAATTCTTATTTTCTTATAATTAACTAATATTTCTATAATTAATAAGATACCTCTTTTAGATTTAATAATGTTTAAATAGAAAGATTATTTTATATAAATTAGACACGCCTAAAAAAACTTTATTTTATATTGTTATTATGTGAGTACTCAATTTAACTCATTGCGTCACTTTAGAATTTTGTTAATAATATTTACTATAGATTGATTAAAAAAGAATATATCTATAAGAAAAATGGACCAAATTTTATTTGCTCTTTTTTTAAGTTTGTTAGCGGGATTATCAACCACGATAGGAAGCTTTATCTCATTTTTTATGAAAAATCCTAATCCAAAATTCATTTCCTTTATTATGGGATTTTCCGCAGGAGTAATGATTTTGATATCATTTGTTGAACTACTTCAAGAAAGTATTAAAGGTATTGGGCTTTCAATGGGAGAAAATATAGGTCTTTTACTTGGGCTATTATTTTTCTTTCTAGGTATGCTAATAATGTTTATTATTGATGTCCTAATTTCACATGAATATGAATTTGAAGAATCTGTTGAATTTCTTTTAAATAATGAAACTGGTGAATGTAAGCCACATCTTCATTATGGACATCGCCATCGTCAAAAAAATCATCACCGTGGCGAGAAGAGAAACGCAAATCTTGCAAAAACCTCTCTTTTTATCTTTTTTGGAGTTTTTATTCATAATTTTCCTGAAGGTATGGCAACTTTTATCGGAGCTGTAAAAAATATTGAACTTGGGATTCTATTGACTATTGCTATAGCATTACATAATATCCCTGAGGGTATTGCTGTAGCAGTACCTATTTATGCTTGTACATTGAATAAAAAGAAAGCATTTAAATGGTCCTTTATATCGGGAATGAGTGAACCGTTAGGTGCAGTAATAACCTGGGTAATTCTTTTCCCCTTCATTAATGAAACAGTATTGAGTGCTATGCTAGGAATTGTCGCTGGAATTATGATATATATATCATTAGATGAATTATTACCTGTTTCTCGTTCATTAGCTAAAGAACATTACTCTATTTTAGGAATTATTGCAGGGATGTTTATCATGGCTATAAGTTTAGTCATATTATAAAAATATATTTCGATTTATTAATTTCTAAGATATATTGAATATACGCTTCGCATTATGATAAAAAATATTTTCATAAAACTTTCTTGGTAATTCGAAGTTGAGAAGTCCTTTTGTAGAATTTATATATTCATACGGAATGTTTGGATAATCTGAACCAAATAATATTCTATCTTGGTAAGATAGTAAGGTTTCAGGTTTAGGGCGCTTGGTTTCTCGCTCTGGAAAAACATTGTTATGTATATAAATCATAGCAGTATCCAAATACAGATTTTCATGCTGATCCAAAAGATTAATGAATTTTTTATATTCAAAAGCTCCCATATGGGCAACAATGATGTTCATATTAGAGTATCGAGTTAAAAAGTTCATAAAATTTTTATATCCTACATATTCATTTCGATATGGAGCCGTACCTATGTGAACAGCTAACCACTTGCCTTTATCAATAATTAAATCATATATTTCATACATGCGTTTATCATTAAGATGGAACTTTTGAACTAAAGGTTGAATCTTTATTCCATAAAAATCATACTCATCAAATATTCTTTCAATATAATTAATACGATTATTGTCATTTGGCCAAACACATCCAAAAGGAATGGCACTAGTATGAACCATTTTAAATTTGTATGTCCATTCATTAATATATTCTGCAATATTTCTTTTATGAGCATAATTATAAGTAGTAAAAAATTTTACGTTATTAGTTTCAAGTATTTTTATTAATTCTTCATTTGATAGTTTATAATTTACAGGCCATCCTATTACTTTATCATCATCATCTCGTTGTTCAAAATAATCCCAGATAGCTTTAAATATCTTAGGAGGAAAAAAATGAGTATGAATATCAATATATTCAAAATCTTTATGAGCATAAGTCATTACAAAACGAAATAAAGTATTTAATAAAAATATTTACTCACAGCAAGTAAAAACAGTGAATTTTTAAAATTGAGGATATGCATTCATATTTAGGTTAATATCCTTAGATAGAGAACAAGCAAAACTTATGTAAAAAAATAAAAAAAGATTTAATTAATAAAATAGACAGAATATAGATGAAATTAAAAAAACAATTAAAATTGAATAAAAACTTAATCTAAAAAATTATGTGAGTGTTATGGTTGAATTCGAAATATGGCAACTTTATCGAAAAATGTTGCGGAGCCGCCTTTTTGAAAATGCTATAATAAACTTATGGGAAGAAGGAAAGATTTCAGGTGAGATGCATCTTGGAACTGGAGAAGAAGCGATTATAGCTGGAATAGTTTCGCAGTTAGAAGAGGGTGATGCCATGGCAGTTGATCATCGTGGAACACCACCTTTCATTATGCGAGGTATAGATCCCGTTTTGCTTTTATTAGAATTTTTAGGCCATTCTAAAGGCCTCTGCGCTGGAAAAGGTGGTCATATGCATCTTTTTTCAAAAGAACATTTACTTGCATCTTCAGGCATTGTAGGTTCATCAGGGCCGGCAGCTACGGGTTTTGCATTAGCAATACAATTTAAAAAACAAAATAATATTGCTATTGCCTTTTTTGGAGAAGGAGCCATTAATCAGGGAATGATGCTTGAATCAATGAATTTAGCGTCAGTCTGGAAGTTGCCTGTCCTTTTTGTTTGTAAAGATAATAATTGGGCGGTTACGACGGTGAATGATAACGTTATAGGAGGGATATTAGTAGATAGAGCTAAAGGTTTTGGTATTGAAGGATATGAAGTCGATGGAACTGATGTAGAAGCAGTTTGGAAAGTAATAAACGAAGCTATCTTAAAAATACGAAATAATGGGGGCCCTCAGTTTATCCACGCACGCTGCGTGCACAAGGAAGGGCATTTTCTTGGAGATGCACTACTTAGATACCATCGAAATCCTACCATGCTAGCTGAAGTTGCAGATTCTCTCAAAGAATATGCTGGAGAAAGTCTAGATGAGGTTCTTTTGCTTTTACGCAAAATTGGGGGACAACTTAAGAAGAAAGTGGATCCTATAGTTGTTATTCAGAAAAAATTGAAGAACGACCCAGATCGACTTAAACAAATAGAAGAAGAAGTAAGTATAGAAATTGAACAAATAATCAACAAAGCTTTAAATATTTATAATGGAGGGATGAAGAATGACTAAGATGGGATTTGCACAAGCAATTGAAAGCGCCATTGCTCAAGCTATGGAAGAAGATGAAAATGTTTTTATTATAGGAGAAGATGTGCACACATTACGGTTAAATCTTTTCGCCCGCTTTGGTAAAGAAAGAGTAAAACCCACACCCATAAGTGAAAGTGCTTTTGTTGGTGCTGCGGTTACTGCCGCTATGTCTGGGTTAAGACCAATTGTAGAGGTTATGTTAGTTGATTTTGTTGGTGTTACAATGGATGCCATCCTTAATCATGCCGCAAAAATATTATATTTTTCTGGGGATAAATGGCATGTTCCTTTGGTTATAAGAACTGCTTGTGGTGGCGGTTATGGTGATGCAGGACAACATGAACAGAGTCTATGGGGTTGGTTAGCTCATATACCAGGATTATCAATTGTTGTTCCATCAAACCCTGCTGATGCGGGCGGATTGATGCTTTCTGCTATCTATGAGAATGATCCTGTAATATATTTCGAACACAAATTACTTGCTGATTATTGGCTTGATTACATGGGAAGTGGTGGGAGAACAACGGTTTCTTTTGACGTTCCAGAACAGGGAATAGAGGGAATTGTACCTGATAAATGGGAACCAATTCCTCTAGGTAAATTAAATCAGATGAAAGTGGGAGACGATATTACATTAGTAAGTGTTGGAATGGGAGTTCATCATTCTCTCAAAGCTGCTAAAGCTTTAGAAGAAAAGGGCATTTCAGCTGAAGTATTAGACTTAAGGAGCGTGGTTCCATTAGATTTAGAAGGATTAAAGAATTCTGTTGGCAAAACAGGAGCAATACTAGTGGTTGATGAAGATTATAAGAATTTCGGACTTTCAGGGGAAATTTGTGCTATGTTATTAGAAGAAGAAATGTCATTCAAATACGGTCGAGTCTGTACTGAAAGTACTATACCTTATTCAAGAAAATTAGAGGAGCAAGTTTTACCAAATACAAATAGGATTTTCAATGAAGCTCTTAAAATCTTGAAAAGGTGAAGTCATTATTTTCTATTATTATAAATTAAAGAAAAAAAGAATTAATTTATTCCTTCCGTAGGATTGTACTTAATTCTGTCTTAAGTAAATCTCTAATTGCGACACGTATGACTTCTGAACGATTAGGATACATATTCATGTTTACTAACTCTTCAATACCTTTTAAATAAGCTTCAGGAATATGACAAGTTATAAGCTTTATTAAAACCACCTATTACAATTGGAGTTTTTTTTTAATATTTAGGAGCAAGAACAGAATAATAATTGAATATAATATTACGATAATACATACGAAATGCTAGTAAGAAATGTGAAAAAAGCAAACAAAAAAAAATTAAAAAAATTTGTGATAAATTATTCAGAATCGATTTCTTTTTCTTTTTGAGAGGGTATATAGCCTTCAGGGTAGATATTAGTTATTTTTCTCGGTTTTGTATCATACCCTTCTTTCTCCATAAATTTATACAATTTACTTACGTTTTTCTCAGTTGTAAGTTCCATGATCTCTCCCGCAAGGAGGATATAAGAAAAGCCTGTTAAGAATGGAATGCCTCCAAACATAACAACTACTACTAAAATCCCAAAAAAGAACATAAAGGGATCACCATCTTCACCAAAAAATCCAGTAAAATCTACAGTTGTAAGAAAAGAGGTGAAAGTTATTAGTGCAGAAATTCCAGCAATACCTTTTATGATGGATTGTGCCCAAATACTGATGGGCTCTATATCTCCCGGTTGTCTATACTTTTTATTTTGACGGAAGTAAACAACACCGGCATCATCTAGTAAAAAATTACCCGAAATAAAGAAAGCAAACACTAGAAACGACAAGATCATCGGTAATACACAACATAACATATAGCCTCTTATGAAATCAAAAAATTCCGAAGAACCGAAGACCTCAAAAGTTTGAGGTAACCCAAGTAAGGGAGCTAAAGTATTATACGCATAAAATCCTACTGCAATCGAAAGAAGTAATGGTAAAATTAATCTTTTAACTTGTATGGTTAAACCAGTCTCTTTTCTATCCTCCATATTTAAAACAATTATCTCATGATGATAACTCCTTGAAACTTTAAAGAATACATCTCTCAGCTTAATGAAGATAAATGCAAATTGCGGGGCAAAACGATTATACAAAGCCGCAGTTAGAGGTAAAGCACCATACCAAATGATTATCACAATAAGAAAAGTTATAACGATTTCTGTATTATTAGAGCCAGAAATCAGTGTATTGTTAAAAATATTCATTAAAATTAAAAACAGTACAAAAAACAAGCTTATCAGGACAATTGCGAGGGTATTAACATATACTGTGAGTTTATGCTGTTTTATATTTTTCCTTTGATAACTTAATCGTTTTCCCCAAACCGCAGCAATAATTATTCCTAAAACCAATAATATCGCAAGAATAATGAATAATGGTAACCCCAAAGGAAATATTGGTGATAACCATAAACCCATTTCCTTCCTGCTCGATAGGGCTATAATTCTATCATCTCCCGAAAGGACATAATCTTTTTTACCATCACCATCAAAATCATCAATAGTAAGTACTGAATTCGAATGATATTCAGTATTTAAAATTTGCAAATCTTCATGAGTAATAAAATTTATAAGTCTATAGCGTCTTACTTCGCTTAACCCTATAAGTGGCATATACCTTTCAAAAAAGATGATTTCATCTATTAGATCACCGTTCATATCTTCATTTAGTACATATACTTCTGCTTCGATCTCAAAACCCTGTATTGAATGCTCCCATATTACTTCTTGAGATGTAAGATCAATTGAAAAGATTTGTATTAGCTTTTCTCTAGGTTCATTCTCACCATACCAATAACCAACATTTAATACGAAATAAGCTAAGCCATCTCCCTCTGGACTATGAACGTAGTCTAACCTTACTTCACCAGTAGTTGGTGGAAACGAAAATTCTCGTATTAATGATCCATCAGATCCATCTCTTAGAGAAACATTTCCATCCCATCTTGTTGTTAGTAATTCTGGAATATTGTCTAAGTTTAAGTCTTCAATAATTAAATAGTCATTAATATCTTTAGTGAGGGGAATGTTATAAACGGGGCTAAGAAAATTAGAAGCACTTGTATTAAGCAGAATAATAGACCTTGAATCAAGGTATAACATGTGAGACTGACCAGAGTGCTCAAATGGCTCGAGTTTAGGAAAATTTGAGTGTTCAAAGACGGTACCATTGAATGCAGATATAGTTTTAGTCCTAGTTCCATTGATTAAATAACTTGAAATGTTAAAAGCATAATTAAGGTCCCATCGGTCATCCCAGGGATTATAGAAGTCATACATTTCACCTTCTAATAGAATTAAATCTTCTCGATCATCGAATGCGTCAAATCCATCGTTTAAAGAGATTAAATCATGTATATAGAAATTAGTATAATTGAAAACGCCAACAAAGGGAATTGGTAAATCTTCGCCATCACTTCCATTAATTATTAGATTAGTGCACAAATTTAGATAAAAATCTGGATCATAATGCCCGTTCTGTACTGTCCAATTAGGAGAAACTGAAGATTTACTAATAAAATAATCCTTTATGCCGTCACCATCGACATCCATTACAGGAAATAACTTTCTTACGGGACCATTATACTCTCTTAACCAAAATAGATTTCCATTAGATCCATCTAAACAGTATACTCCCCCATATTGGAGATTGGTGTACCGCTCTGGCCTATCAGTTCCTCGAATATCAGCAAAAGCTATAATTTCACTAATGCCATCTCCATTTATATCTTCACCCTTTAAAGGTGTTATCTCAATTGGATATGTATCTAGAATATCCTCCCATGCCCATCCTGGCTGTAATTCCATTTGAGTTAAAAAAATCATACCAAATACTCCAAAGATTATAAAAGAAGCGGCTACAAGAATTCGATTAATCGGTCGAGAATCATCATCTCTGAGTTTTTTAGTTTTCATACCTATCAAATACCTAATTTTTTTAATTTAGATTAAGATTTAATTAAAATAAAATTAAATTACACCATAATAAATTTTTAGGACAAAAATCTACAAATAATTATATAAGTTTCCAATCAGTAAGAAATCATAATGCAATCTAAATTTTTAATGAAAGTTTTATTAGTATTTACCTTAACTTTAGCTTTTTTAATTCCGTTTACCTTCCGAAATAACACTTTCACACCTAAGAATGTTTACTCTGTAGAACCATTTTTTTCTCCTAATCTTCTTTCTTCTAATTATGAACGATATTCAAAAGGGAACTTTTCTGGCTTTGAATGTTCAAAATACAATCTTTCAGTCTTTTTAAGTGAGGAAACCTCAACAGTAGCAGGCAATTTAACGGTAGATTATTATAATGATGATCCAGTTAATTTTTCACGACTTCCATTTCATTTATATCCTTCAGGTATGGAATATGCTACTCGACCTGGATTTATAGAAATTATCAATGTTACTACTTTGGAAAATCCTAGAACGGAATTACCCTTTGAGGTTCTTTCAGGGCAGCAGTTAATGTGGGTAAATTTAAGCAGTGAATTAGAACCAGAACATAGAGTGACCTTCTGTATTTCCTTTAATACTACGCTCCCTGATGGGGGTATTGATAGGGCAAATGAACACGGTGCCGATCATAATCAAACAAGAATATTTAAATTTGCTTCTTGCTATCCTATGCCATGCGTTTATGATAAATTGGATGAATGGAATATCGATCCATATCTCCACGTAGGAGATCCATTCTATTCTGATATGGCATACTATAATTTAACAATTGATGTACCAGAAGAGATGGTTGTTCCTGCCACTGGAGAATTATTAGATGTAAATTATTATAGTAATAGAAAAGTTTTACATTTTGATCCTCATTACCCGGTCAGAGAAGTTACTTTTTCAGCATCTCGATATTTCAATATGGAATCTAATATTGTAAAAGGTGTTAATATATCAACCTTTTTTCTTCCAAAATCCTATTCATTATGGCATGGTTGGGCATTAAATGTTGCCACTGAGGCTTTAACATTATATAATAACACTCTAGGAATTTATCCATATAAAACCTTTAATGTCGTTGAAGAGCATACTTATTTTGGTGGCATGGAATACCCATTACAAGTTTATATAACCTCTACAGCTGATCAATATGATCCAGTATATCCTGAATATGCATTAGAACTTATCATTGCTCATGAAACAGCGCATCAATGGTTTTATAACATGCTTGGTGTCGATGAAGTTGATTGGGGTTTTTTAGATGAAGGCTTAGTTGTTTGGATTACCGATTATTTCAGAAATATTCGTCATCCTGAGTTCCAAATCTTTAGTCCTTATCGGTTTTTAAATACAGTTAGACGCTATAATCTTAGTGTTGGTCTGCCGAATAAAATAAATCAATCTGTATATGATGCTCTTATCAATCCAGATATGTATTGGGATACTGCTTACATAAAAACACCAACTGTTTTAGAACATTTAAGACTAACTGTTCTCCTGAATGATTTTATTCCTGGATTAAGACTTTTTTTCCAAACACATTATTTTAATTTTGCAACCTTGTCAGATCTAAAGCACGCATTTGAAACTGTCTATGGAGACTCACTTGATTGGTACTTCTTACCATGGTTTAATAACAAATATTTACCAAGATATGATTTTAACAATGTAATTTACGATAAGACAAATAATATATTAAATATAACTATCGTTGATGTTAATGAACCTCTGCATGAATTCATATATATACAAGAAATTTATCTGATTGTATACTCAAGTGGAATGACTCCTGCATACAGTAATGATGTTTGGATAAATGGCACCACATTAATATCTATCCCATTAGGAATTGTACCCGAAAGTGTTTCATTGTACTTTAACCATCAAGTATTAGTTCAATTTACTCCTAGTGAAGATACCCTAACTACTTACAACATTGAAGTAATTAACGGTGAAGAAGAACCAGGCATTCCAGGATTTGACATTATGATCCTTGTTTCAGTAATTATCCTACTTGGAACCATAATTACTTTAAATAATCGTCGATTTAATAAAAATTAAAATTAAACTTCTTTTTTTATTTCTTTTTAACGATTTACCAAAAAATTGTTAATATTATTAA
>JAEOSD010000122.1 GCA_016840545.1 Promethearchaeota archaeon | reverse complement strand
CCTCTCTTTGCAGAATTTATTATTTTTTGAGCTAAAGTTGAATATTTCTTATCATTGACATTATTAACAAAGGGGAGTAAATCAAATTTTACGATTAGATCATTTTTTTTGTAATTTTTTAATGTAGTTAATTCTTCTTTTTCAGCAATTCCATCCCTAAATTTTTCTGTTATTTGATAACATATTTCACGGTTAATAAACTTCTTTTGAATTAAATTCAAAATTCCTCTTGAGAATTCATATCTATTTCCCCAATAAGGTGCTTTATCCAACTCCCTATTTGAATAGATAACCCTATGGGAAATTACATACGGAGCTATAGTATTTACTATATTAACATCTATTTTGTTTAAATTCATCAGCCATGTTAAGGCTTTAGAGTATCTTAGTAAGTCTTTTGCTACTCTAACGCTTAGTATTGAATCTATTTTATTACAAATATTCTGTGTTGTGTCAAAGTGACACCCTGAGCATAATCCTTTACTTGGCTTGAGGTTCTCTGAGTTTCCTTTATCAATTCGATCACAGAGAGTAAACTCTCTTACAATGGCATGGATATAATTATTGACCTTATTTTCAAAAGGTATTTTATTAACAAAATACCAGATCTCCATTAGTTCGTCAATTGTTAAAACTTTAGGGACTTGAATTAACTCATCCCAACCACTATATTTTTCATCTTTTCCCTTCAATATTAGCTCTAAATCGGAGCTGGTTGGCATTGATATTGGAACGGATATACCATATCTATCTAAAAATGGTTGAGATAATTCAAATGTACCAACATCTTGAGGGTTGATGGTAGCATATAGGCAATACTTCTGAATAGTAGTAATTTCATCGTAATACTTAATAGTCCCTTCAGCAAGAAGAGATAACAATATATCTTGCGCATAAGGGGTTAGTCTATTAACTTCATCAATAACTTTCCAAAAATTTGTTATGAATTGTCGCCAAACAACTACTTCTTCTCCATCATGCATCAATTTTCCTAATTTCAGAGTACCAACTAATTTTTCTTCTGTGAGTTGAGGATGGCCTCTAATAATTGAATTTTCAATTTCTTGAAGGGAACTTCCAGTAAACATACGTCCCAGTAATTTACAAATAGTTGTTTTTCCTCCACCATGACCTCCGATCAGTAGCATTGCTGAATTCGGTACTAATGCATTTAATACACAGAGGGATAATATTTCAGGCAAAATCTGTGTCTTTACTTGCTCACTATCCTCGTTGAAGTATTTAATTTCCAAATTTTTAGAATGGACGAATAATTGATTTGCCTGTATCAAATTGATTATTTTCCATACTTTTTTCCTTAATAAATTTTCTTCTCCTAACTTATTCGACATATATGTTATTTTCTTCGAGTTTTTAATATTAATTTAAAATGAGTTTGAGTATTTAATTCTATTTTATGTATTATCTATAAGTAATTATCAAAATACATTAAAAAAGTTATATCAACATGAAAATATAAAAGAGAATACTTTTAAAAATAACCAATATGTCCTAAATTTTTTCCTTTTTCGTCTAATGCATAAACTAAACCCATAGATAAAGGTTCTTCTCCTCCATGTTTAGTAGATTTGGCTACTTCTTTTAAAGTTTCTAGTTTTAATATAAAAATACCATTACATTTTTTACATTTAATATAGATCTTTTTAGTTTGTTTGTTACCTTCATCATATTCTTCCTTTTTGAAAGGTTCTAACAATTTTGGGTCCTCATTATCACAATTTTTTAAAAAGCATTGGTCTAATGAAATCTTTTCCATTCCCCTACGCGCAAGGGCAATGTAAACATATTCGGGTATTTCATTCCTTAGATCTTCTTTATCATTCATATTATATTAAAAAAGTAATAGATAAAAATTTCTTATTATTATATTTTATAGAAAATAATCAAATGAATACTTTTCATTTTCATTATGCCAGAAAAGGAAGAAATTTCCGAAGATACTTTAGAATATATCTCTAAATTAGCTTTATTAGATTTAAAAGAAGAAGAAAAAAGCAAGTTAGTCAAGCAATTGAGTGAGATTCTGATTTATTTTAATAAATTAAATGATTTAGATACTGAAAATATTAAACCAATGACCCATCCCATCGAGGGTTTACAAAATGTGTTTCGAAAAGATATACCTAAAAAGTCCTTGAGTAATGAAGAAGCATTAAAGAATGCTGAACATAAAAAGAATGGCTTTTTCAAAGCCCCAAAAATATTAAAGGGTTAACTTTTTAGTCCTTATAGTGTTCTGTAAGAGTTTTTATTGCTTCCTCCATATCCTTTAAGGCTCTTTTTCTTTCTTTTGGAGTCATGGTATAAAAATCTTCTTCCAAATTGATGCCAATCTTTTGTGATTCTGCTACAGGTTTGAATTTTTTATAAACTAAAGCGTTTATGTAACGTTCATAATGACTTAATGCTTTATTTAATTCGGAATTATCTTTTATAGTGTTCCATAATTCTAAGGTTTCCAACGATCTTATTCCCACATCTAATCGAAACCAACTAATTGGAAATAATATTTTTTTCTTTATTCCATATTCAATGATTTTAATATTTTCTTCATCAATATAGATCTCAGGAAATTCATCCTTATTAAAAACTATATTATCACTCATGATATAGAGGTTTGCAGCATTTCTAGAAGTACAAACTAATCCCACAGCAAAACCTTTTGCTAATCGTAATTTATTTATTAAATCTTCTAAATTTGATCCTTTTAAGTGTATATTATCCCTTTTAGTCCCTTGAAATTCAATCTTTATTTTTCTTACTCCTTCTTCATCTAGGATGTTTGGAAAGAGTTCTTTTTCTCTAGATGTTTTATGAGCCTCCATTAATTTATTTATAATTTTATAATCTAGTTTTAAACTGGGTACAACTGAAACATTTGCATCTAGAAAAGCATCCACTTCAAAATCAGCAATACCATAAAATATTTTCCTGTTGTTAATTATTTGATAAATGGTTTTGATAATTGCATCATTTAAAGCATCAGGATTTTCGCGGATCGAATCAAATTCTGTAGTTGTAAAAGTGTCTATTTGATCTTCTAATCCTTTTTCTTCATAAAAAGCAGCCCATGACATTTCTGTGTAAATTAAGCCTTCATTATAGAAATTATGATTACTATCAATACTTACAATTAATTTTGAGCCCCCTATATCCACACCTTTCTTACTGCCAGAAGCTAAAATCGCAGATGGAGGATTAAAGAAATCTAACGACAAATAAAAGTATCACATTTTATTTTTTTTATTATGATATGAAAAATCCTAATTATAATAGAATAGAAATCATATAAAAAATTAGTGGAATAGAAATTGCCGTTTTTTAATTTTTAAATTATTTTGATTCAATTCAATTTATTAATCCTCATTAACTATTAGGGAGTGTGACGAAAAAAGTAGAACCTTTATATCGCCCTTCAGATTCTGCCCAAATCTCCCCCCCGTGTAATTGTACAATCTCTTTAGCAATGTGGAGCCCTAATCCAGTGCTCTCTAAAGGAACATCATGTTCTCCATGTATGGGTGGTTGTATCTTGCTGAATTTCTTGAAAATTTTGTTCAATTCATCTTTCGTTAAACCAATACCTGTATCTTTTACTGAAATTTGTGCGGAATTTCCTATATTATCCAACCTAATAGTAATTTTTCCTCTAGTAGGAGTATATTTTATAGCATTTGTTAATAAATTGGTTAATACTAATTCTATTCTTGAATCATCAACATCGATAAGTAATGAATTTGGAAGTGTTAAATCATAGGTTTGATTTCTTGATTTCATCAAATATTTTACTTCATTAATACATTTTGTTATTAATTTAGTCAAATCAATATTGCTTTTATCAAGTTTAAACATTTTTGATTCTAAACGGGACAAATCTAACAGAGAATCTACAAGTTTTTTTAATCGCTTTGTACCAGAAAGTGCCATTTCAAAAATATCTGAAGATTCACCATCGAATTTGTGTTTATGGAATTTATCTAATAGCTGGAAAGCCCCATAGATAGTTGTAATAGGTGTTTTTAGCTCATGGGAAGCTCTATCTATGAACTGTCTTCTCATTTCATCTAGTTCTTTTAATTTCATTTCAACTGATTTTTTTTCAGAGATATCATGTCCCATAACTATTATAAAATTTTTTTTCCCAAGCTTTACTAAGGAAGATTCTATGTTTATCCAAATTAAACATCCATCTTTTTTAACTAATTCAATATCTAATGGTTGTAGAGGTTTACCTTTTGATATTCTTTTAAGTCTTTCAAGAAGAATTGGTATATATTTGGAAGGTATAAGCTTCAAATCTTTATACTTTTTACCAATTAGCTCTTTTTTATTGTAACCAAGCAGCTTTTCTAAGGCAGGGTTGCAATCTACAATTTTACCTTCGGTATCAATTAATAATATTGAGGAGGGAGATTTCTCAAAAAGAAAGCGATATTTCTGTTCAGAATCCTTTAATTTTTCTTGTGCTTTTTTTCTTTCATTAATGTCTAAAAAAGAGATTAGAAATGCAGGTTTCTTCTGATAGGTTATTTTTTTGTAATAAACCTCTAGCGATGTAATTTCTCCATTTTTTTTTAATCCCCGGGCTTCATAATATCTTATTCCATTCTCAAATTCATTATCTTCTTTAGTTGCTAATTCAATTACCCTCTTTTTATCTTTAGGATGTATCGTCTTAAAAAATTCTCCTTGTTTCCAGTTTAGTATTTCATGAACAGAATAACCTAACAAATCAGCAAGAACATGATTAATATATTTAACCACTTCATCTTGAATAATACAAATACCTAATAATGACTGTTCAGCTATATTTCTAAATTTATCTTCAGATTCTTTAAGTTTTTCTTCAGTCTCCTTCATCCCGGTAATATCATGAATAATACATCTTGCGCCAATAACTTTTTTATTCTTGAAAATTCGTCTTCCATAAATATTCGCATAAAAAAAAGTTCCATTCTTTCTCCTTAAACGTACAACTAATGGTTTTATATATTCTCCTTTAAACAAATGATTTAGCCTTTCCAGAACGAACTCTTCATCCTCAGGCGCTAAAAATTGAAATATTTTTAGCCCTTTACTGAATTCTTCAATAGAATACCCGAATATTTTAGATGCTATTGAATTTGTATAGGTCACATTATAATCTAAATCTATCTCAAAAATAACCTGTGGGAGTGAATTTGCTAAATTTTGATATCGGTCTTTAGATTCTTGTAATTTTTCAGTAATTTTTATTCTTTCAGTTATATCTCTTCCGATTAAAAGATATTTAACTTTACTACTTTCATCTTTCATAATTTTTCCATTAACTTCAATCCAAATATATTCTCCACGTTTATTTCGTATCCTTGCTTCAATTGAGCCCTCTCCGTACTTATTTGCTGTCTTTAATGCAAGCAAAACTTTATTAAGATCCTCTGGATGAACTAAATCAAGCCCTTTATGGCCTAATAAATCCGCTTTATCATATCCCATTATCTTTCGATGAACCTTTTCATTAACATACTCAATTTTGTATTCAGAATTAACTACTATTATTAGATCATTAGCATTTTCTGTGAAGATTCTATAATTTTCTTCTGATTTTTCTAAATCTTGTTCCAATCTTTTTCTTGAAGTAATATCTTGTGTTAAAACTTGAATTAGAAATTTTTCACCAAATTTAATTAAAGAGCCTACAATGTTGACCCAAATTATATTCCCGTGTTTATCCCTGATTTGAATATTTTTAGGGCCAAATATTTCCCCCTTTTTTAGTTCATTAAAAATTTCTACCATATATTCTAAATTTTCTGAAGGAAAAACAGGAAGCTTTGTAAAATTTTTTCCAATTAACTCATTTCTTTTTAATCCAGAGATCTCCTCAGCAGCAGAGTTGATTCCAACAACTATTCCATTCAGATCTAATAAAGTAATTGAAATAGGGCCTGATTCAAAAAATTGCTTACGTATATTCAATGAATTCCTAGATTCCATGAAATTGGTATCCTTTAATGATAAATTTAAAATCTTTTTATTGAATTTAAAGTTATAAATATTATTCTTTTTTAAAAATAAGAGAATAATTGTATTATAATATTATTTTAAAATACAATGTTCGTACTATTGTCTAAGATTTGTAGATAATTTTTTACAATATTTTGAATATTTTGCTAATACAGCGAAACACTTCACAGGCATATCCCATAAATCGAATATCGGGAGATTGGCTTTAATAAATTCTCTTACCCATGGATTATTATATCCTTGTGGCCCTATATATAAAATAGGTACATTTTTTTTCTTAACTAATCGTTTTATTGGCTTTAAGTAGATGCCTTTCATCATATTATTTGAAATATCAAATTCTTCATACGTTTTACCGCCCGATTCCTTAATTATATCCAATACTTCTTCAAAACCAAATACAGCATAGAGGATTATTCCATCTACTTCTCCTGAGTTAATCATTAGCTTAGGAATTTTGATATACAAATTATATTGGTTGAACTGGAAAGTTAAATCTAGTGGGTTATCAATATTTGCCACATCAGGAACATACTTCTTTAATTTTGACTTTAATTCCTCTGAAAATTCTGGAACTTTCAAGCCAAGTTTCTCGCTAGCTTTAGCCATCATTGCCCCACAACCACCAGAATCAGTTATTATGCCTAATCTATTTCCATTAGGAAATATTCCAGTTGAAAATGTTCTTAAATAATACATCCAGTCTTTAATTGAGATTGTAGAGATTATCCCTGTATCTTTAAATACAGATTCAAAAATTTTATCATCTCCAGCAATTGAACCTGTGTGACCCATTATTGATCTTGATGCTGCTTCAGTACCGCCAGCATAAATTGCTATAATAGGTTTTTCAGGTACAATTTTTTTAGCAAGTTCAATAAATTCCTTTCCTCTCTTAATCTCTTCAATATAAATCCCGATCACACTTGTCTGAGGATCCTCTCGAAAGTATTCTAGGAAATCGACTGTATCGATGTTATCCTCATTCCCAATTGAAATTGATTTCCCAATTTTAACGCCCATTTCCCGACATATCCAAAAAATATGTGATGCAACTGTTCCTGATTGACCTATTATTGAAATATTACCTCTTTCTGGTGTAGCATAAATCCACATTGTATTGAAACAAGCATCTTCTAATTCTGGAAATCTATACCACGCATTATACACACCAAGGCAATTGGGGCCAATAAATCTAATATTATAATAATTCGCAATTTGGGTTATTTTTTTATATAAATTAATGTTCCCAATCTCCCGAAATCCCCCAGATGTTATAATAACGTGCTTTATTCCTTTTTGCCCACACTCTTCAAGAACTTGGGGGACGATTTTTGGACGTAGGATTATAAAAGCTAATTCTGGAGTTTCGGGTAAAGCTAATACACTTTTGTAGGCCTTTAAACCTTGAATCTCTTCAAGTCGCAGATGTATAGGAAAAATTTTATTTCTTGGAAAGCCTCCAAAGATAATATTTCTAAGTTGCATTGCACCCATTGTGGATAGAAATTCATTGTTAGCTCCAAACACACAGATACTTTTTGGATTGAGAAATGGATTTAAAAAATGATCCATTAACGGATTTTCATTAATTTCTGTCAATTTTTATAAGATAAAAAAATAACTAATATTGATTTGAAAAATTAATAAGTTAATTTGAATTTTTATTTTACTTATATACTGAAGCAAGGCTAATTTTGATAAGATTATTGCTTAGGATTTGTAAACATTAAACGATAATCTGAATATTCAGTTAGAATTGAAAGGCATTTTGTAGGATGATCCCATAATTCAAAAATAGGAACATCATAAGAGATAAATTTTTGAAACCATGAATATTTGTAAGGAAAAGGTCCTGCATAAAAAACCGGGACAGTATATTTCTTCATTAGACGTTTTATTGGTTTTAATACGGCATTATCAATCATAATATTTATACTTCTCATTTTTTCATCAATTATCATCCCAGATTTTTCTATAGTATCCATTACCTCATCAAAATCAAAAACACCATATACAATTATGCTATCTATTTCTTCTGATTTCATCAGAATTTTTGGAAATTTGTAAAATAAATTTATAAAATTAACATCAAAAGTTACATCTATAGGATTATTAGCACTTGCCGTTGGAGGGATTAGTTCTAAAATCTCTGCCTTAAGACTATTTGAGAATTCAGGTACATTTAATCCATATATTTCTGCCATTTTAGCCATCATAGTTCCACTTCCTCCTGAATCAGTCACAATTGCTACTCTTTTACCTTTTGGAAACACATTATAACTTTTAGCAAAAGAGAGAGTTCTTAAATAATAAAGGAAATCCATTATTAGATCAGTTGAAATTATTCCTGTTTCTTTAAAAACTGAATCATATATTTTTTGACTTCCTCCTATTGATCCCGTATGACTCATTATAGATCTTATAGCTGCTTCAGTACCTCCAGCATATATTGCGACTATTGGTTTATTTGGAGTAACATTTTTAGCTAATTGGATAAATTGTTTTCCTCTTTTTATTTCTTCGATATATATACCTATTACATCCGTTTGTAGATCGTTTTTCAAATATTCTAGGCAATCCACCATATCAATATTTCTTTCATTTCCAACTGAAATTGATTTGCTAATTTTAACACCCATTTCCTTAGCATGCCAAAAAATTTGAGCAGCAATTGTACCAGATTGGCTTACTATTGAAACATTTCCTCTTTGAGGAATAGCATAGGGCCAAAATGTATTAAAATATGCATTTTCTTTTTCAGGGTATCCATACCAACCATTATAAATGCCTAAACAATTAGGACCGATAAATCTTATATCATATTTTTTTTTTATCTCATCGATTTTCTCTGATAAT
>JAEOSD010000017.1 GCA_016840545.1 Promethearchaeota archaeon | reverse complement strand
AGAAAGGGTAGAACAATATCAAGCAGGAAGATGGTATCGGGAAGAAGCTCCTAGAAATATGCCAATTCCAGGCGGTATGCCACGAATAAATATA
Organism: Promethearchaeota archaeon; assembly: GCA_016840545.1. Taxonomy (GTDB): domain Archaea; phylum Asgardarchaeota; class Lokiarchaeia; order Sigyniarchaeales; family SOKP01; genus SOKP01. Next base: position 27,417 of record JAEOSD010000017.1, on the reverse strand, counting down.
GCTGAAATTATGAGAGATATAGCTAGAATTAGACCAGTAGAAGCCCTTAGAGTTCAAGCTAGACCTGAAATTCCTACAGCTATTCCACCTATAGCTCTTAATCAAAACATAGATCTTGTAGTAGAATTAGATGGTAAACCTATAGAAGGTAGAACTAGAGTAGTAATTAAGAATGATATTGAAGATCCTAATTCTATTTTATCTAAAGGAATAAACGAAAAAATAGAAGAATATTAATAAAGGAGTAAAGTATGAATGATTTTATACCAAGATTTAAATTATATGATTCTACAGGAAATACATTATTATATACTTTTCCTATAGTACAAAGAACTAATATACCTCAATCTCCTAAAGATATAGTAGAACATTCTACTGTTAGAGCTAAAGGTAGTATTATTATAGAAGGAGGAGATCAAGCTTGGGATATAGAAATTGAAGGAATTTTACATGGAGATAGTTACATAGAACTAGCTTCAAAAATAGATGAATTAGAGACTTTAGTTCAAGTAAATATACCATATATTTTAAGATTTGATAAATCAGATAGTACATATTGGAATTATAAAGTAAAGAGAATTTTACCTATAGAATATCCTGAAAGTCTTAGAACAAGAAGACAAGATTATATAATAAGACTTAGAGCTAATTCTTGGTAAAGGAGGGGAATTTATGTCAACGGAACTTTCAATTTTTGTGAATTGTGATACAGAAGATCAGCCATTAAATACTTCTGGAGTAGATTGGCAAGAATTATCTATCGTTAATGATAGATTATTATTCTCTGCTGGATCGACTACTGTAGCAGATGGTGAAACTATTCCTTCTGATTCTGCTAAAAATCAGGCAGGTGTTTTAATTAGTGCTACAGAAGATGTAGAAGTAAACAGATGTTTTTTAGAAGATATTAGTTCAGGTATTTTAAGAGAAATACATAATTTTGCTGAAAATAAAAGATATGTATTTGCTTTTGATTTTGATGGAGAAACTACTTCGGAACCTGTATTAGAATTATGGGACGATGAAGACCTAGATAGTATTGAATTATATAGTTTAGGTAATGGAGTAGCTGATGATAGTTGGTGGAAAGGAGTAGTTACTACAGATGGACTTCCTGGAGATGATTGGGCAGGATATCCATTAGCTGGAAGTGAAAATAACCATTTTTTGTGGTTAAATAATGAAAATGGAGCATTAACAGGAGCAAAAGTACTTTATTGTAATTTGAAGATTATTATTCCAGTTGGAACAACTCAATCAGGATTAGAACAGCCTATAATTAGTATTAAATATACATCAGTATAATATGATTAAAAATAGATTTACTTTTTCAGAAAATCAAATAACTGCTATTCATAGAGAAGGAGAATATCTTTGGATAGCTTTTTTAGGAACTGGAGGAATTTCTTATTTATATAAAGTAAGTAAATATAATCCTAATGTTAGATATTTTGATCTAAATATTCAAGCTGATAAAATAACAAAAATAACAGATAATGGAAGTTATATTTATTTATCTCTAGATGATGATGATTATATAGGAATGAGATTAAGTAAAACTTCCCCTCTTACTTCTTATTTCTATTATACTAAACCAGTAGCTATTACTGAAGAAGCTATTTCTTTAGTGGTTGGAGATTATACATTTCTTTTAATACCAGGCTCTATAAGCGGATCAGATGCTAAATTATTAAGATTTAGTAAAACATCTAATTCTTTGTTAGGAACAATAACTTTAACAGGAATTAACAATGCAAGAGCAATAACTATAGATGATAGTAATAATTTATGGGTAGTAACTTATACAAGTCCTACTACTTTAGTAAAGATAGAAGATGGAACTTGGAATGTTACTAGTGAAGATATAACTTAAAAAAAAATATAAAGGAGTAACAATGAAAGAAAAAATTAAAATAATAGGAGAATGGGAAGTAGCTTTAGTTAGTAAAAAAACTGGTAAGATTTTAAGTTACGATAAAGGACATAATACGATAGTTAATACTGGTAAAGAAGAACTAGCTAAATTATTAAATGGAATTTCTTCAACTTATTTTAGAGCTATTGCTATTGGAGAAGGTTCTACTTCTCCTACAGCAGGAGATACAGCTTTAGAAACAGAAGTTAAAAGAAGTTTAGCTACTTTATCTTATGTATCTGATTATAAAGCTAGATTTACTAAAACTTTTACGTTTGGTTCAGGAGAAACTTATGATATTACTGAAGCGGGAGTATTTGATAGTGATACAGAATCAGGTTCTGTAATGTTTGATAGATTTACTTTTAGTGCAAAATCAGTAGATTCAGATGTAGATTTAAAAGTTACAGTTACTATAACAATAAGTTAAAAATAAGGAAATAAATGGCTAATATTGCACATTGGAAAATGAATGACAATTTGGCTACTACTACAGTATTGGATACTATAGGTAGTAACAACGGAACTGCTCAACATAATACAGAAGATATAAGTGTAACAGGAAAAATAAATACAGCTTTAAGTTTTGATTCTAATGATTGGGTAGATTGTGGAGATACCTCTAATTATGTTTGGACAGATAAATTATCTGTTTTTTGTTGGATTAAAAAAACAGGTCTTTTTAATTTAATTCCAACAATTATTGGTAAATGGAAACAAAATAGTAACGATTGTGAATGGATGATTTCAATAACTAGCGATGACGCTATTAATTATAAATTACAAGTTAGATATGGAGACGATACAGGGCTATATACAGGACTTTATGAAACTAATACCACAGTTATAACTAAAAATACTTGGCATCATATTGGTTTTACTTTTAATGCTGGCACTTTAAAACTTTATGTAGATGGTAATGAAATAGCTTCGACTATGCAATATTCCGAACCTGATAGTACATTATTTAATGGAATAGCTAAATTATATATGGGAATAGCCGATCCTGCTGGCGGAGGAGCTGGAACTGTTGCATTTGAAGGAGATATAGATGATGTACGAATTTCTAGTAGTGTTTTTACTCAAGATACTATAGATTTTCTTTATAATTCTGGAAATGGTACAGAAACTTCATTAGCCGATGAAATTGAATTAGAAGATACAGTAACATTATCTGAAGAAGTTTTATTACAATTAAATCCTGAAGAACTTAATTTGGAAGATACTATTACTTTATCTGAAGAAATAGAATTAAAAACTACTCCAGAAATAATAAATTTAGAAGACACAATTACATTATATGATAAAATAGAAGGAGTAAACAAAGCCTCCTATGCTACTGATATTAAATATCATGATGGTCATCTTTATATTTCAACTGATGAAACTCCAGCTCAAGTAGTTAAAGTAGAAATAGATTATAATGGATTAGGAGAACAAAGATGGAGAACATATACCTTAGATATAGGACTAAATAATGCTAAAGCTTTAACAATTAATGAACTTTTTGGTGAATTATATGTAGCTTGTAGTAACGGTAAGATAGCTAAAATGAATAATTTAGACGATTTAGATTTAGAAAGATCTATAGTCATTATAGAATCTAATACTGATAACATGATAACTATAGATGATTCTGAAGAATATTTATCAGTTTTTATAGGAACGGATAGTCTAACAGCAGAATTGTATAAATTAGATTATAGCGAAATTACTAAAATTAATACTTATTTTCCGTTCATTAGAGAATTGTCTTATAATATTAATACCTATTTACCTTTTCTTAAAGGAGGATTAGTTAATACCGATTTAAGATTTATTACCAAAAAAGAAAATATTATTAATACTGATTTTAGATTTACTACTGTACCTTATAATAGTGTTAATCATACTCCTACACCAAGAACTGATTTTAAAGTATATATAAATGGAAATATATTACCTGATAATGATGTTAAATTAGATTCTATTAGAGTTCAGCATTTTGCAGATGAAGAAAGTAAAGCATATTTTATTTTAAATAGAAAATTTGACCGATTAGATACCAATGAAGAAGAACAATCTTCTCAAATAACTAATCAAAATTCAGTAACTATTTATATACGAGATAAATTAATTTTTACAGGAAAAATAAATAGATTAAATCCAATTACTGAAGAAGAACTTGTTAATGTAGAGGCTACATCTTCAGAAACTTGGTCAACTAAAAAAGTTACAGTAGATTTGCCAATCCCTAGTATAAATGAACAATTACATTTATATCATGCTCAAATACAGGAAATAGATATTTACAATCCAAATTGGGATATAGGAATGACAGAAATTACTAATTTAGGCTGTACTCAAGTTCCTTTAGGAGATCCCAATGAAACTAAATATCTTTTGGGAGGAATTCTTGGTACAAGTTTAGGTGGGAATAAAATTTTAACAGGAACTGGTAATAAATTTACTAGAAGTATGGAAGGATTAAATATAGATATAGTTAGTGGTGAAGGAGCTCATTTAGGAAATTACAAAATAGTTAAATATATAAATTCAAATACTGTAGAATTAGATAGATGTCCTATTTTAAAATCTCCATCAGGAGCTCAAGGAATATTACTTTTTGGTGGAAGTATGTCAGGAGGAATAGGATATATTCATGATAATCCTGTAATTTATAGAGGTATTAAAATAAGTTTAGGAACTCAAGAATTTGAAAGAGTATTTAAAGAAGAAGGAACAGGACATCCTTTAAATATAGGCTTTGCTATCGAAAATCAAGCAGAATTAGCTAATTGGATAGAAACTGGACAATGGCAACCAGATCCTAATTATGAATATTTCTGGTATGCAGATATTCAATATATAGGACTTTATAGATTACAAAATCGTATAATGCCACTTGTTAATCCAATAGTTACAAATAAATACATAGGAACTAGTTTACAGCCATTAACAAGCGATTTATATAAGATATTAGGATTATGGTATAGAAGACAAAGAGTTTATAATAATTGGGTATATCCCGAAGAATTTTATTATGTAGGAACTTATCCATTTAAAGAAATTTCAGCAAGTAAAACTGGTAGATATCAATCTACTCCTCATTTAGAAGATAGAGAAAATGGACTTTATAATGTAACTGGAGAATATTATAATTATAGAAACTATGCAAGAAATGTAGCTAATTTAGAATATGAAAAATTAAAAAATATAAATGGAGATATTTTACCTATAACTAATATTGGTTTAAATCTTACAATAGATGGATTTTTATATTATGATATTAGATTATTAAATAGATTAAATATTACAAATACTACTGAAACTGGTGTTTATAAAAATAATAACGGATTCCCTGTAAGTGTTAAAGGTATAACTATAAATGCAGATACAATGAAAGTTACATTAGATTGCGATAATACAAAATCTAAATCAGAATTAGAAGATATAGATGATAGATATCCTCAAGAACCTACTCCAAATCCTGGGCATTATACTTTCTTAGATAAAAAATTTGATATCACTACACAGAGTTATATAGAATAATGAAATACGAAGAATCTAAAAAAAAATTAGATAAAATTTGGGTTAAAGTTAAGAATTCAGAAAATATTATAGATAATCTTCAAAAACAAAATATCCAACCACATCATCTTCCATATGCTAAAAGAATATATCAATATGAATTTCCAAGAGATTTATCTGGTAGTGAAAAATTAGGATTAGGAATATATTATAAAGAATTTACAGAAGAAAATGGAGATAAAGATTCTTGGTATATATGGAAAGAAAACGATTATTTTACTTTACATATAAGATTAAGTAATTTTCCAGAAGAATTAATTTCTGCACTTAAACCTAATCTAATTATGAAAGTAGCCCCTAACGCTTCTAAAGATTTTATAGATTATTTAGATAATTATGAAGGATGGTTTAATCAATGGTATAGAGTCCAAAAATTAACAGATATTGAATTAACAGAAGATGAAAATAGTGCATATATATTAGAAATAGGATTTAGAGTTCTTCATAGTTGGAATAATCGAGGATATGGAAATACTCCTATTTTTGGTAATTTATATTTTAAATATATTATTACAGTAAATAATCCTTTAAAAATATATGAAACGTAAAGAGACAAAAAGAAAAATAGATAATATTTGGGATATTCATCATAGTAATAACAATAAATTAGAACAGAAACGATCTTCAATAAGAAGAGAATTAAGATCTGGATGGTTAAAAACTATTTTAGAATTATATCCTAGAATGATAGATTTAGAAGCTGGAGAAATTCATTCAGATAATTTAGATGGAGAAGGTTACAAAAAATTTGATTCTTATATAGTAGATGATTATCATCAAGATGAACGTGATGATAGAATTAAATTTCATCCTGGTGATGATTAAGTAAGGAGATTTAAAAAGTATGTCCACACCACAATATCCTGCGATTTGTTATTATAAATTTAAAGTTGATTTAGACATAACAGAAAATTTAATTCCTTTTGTTAATATCTCTATTTTAACGAAAGCAATAGAAAATCAGGATGTTAGTTTTATATTTCCTAATAGAGATCTTACAGAAAGGGAACGTGAACTTTTTAAAAAAAGATGGCAACCTTTTTCTCAAGATGAAGCTCCGATATTAACTACAGAAGAAAGAGATGAATTATTAGCAACTTCTGAATTGATAACAGCAGATTACGATAATTTTTGGTATATATATGGAGATGAGAATTTAATATATGCTGGAGAAGGAGGCTATGTAGGATACGATCCTTATGTTCTAAAATGGCAAGGTAAATATTTTAATCCTGCTATTTATCCAGGATCTTATGGAGAAGCTTGTTGGGATGAAGATTATGATTATAGATTATATTGGAGTGGTAGTTATTTCGATAGAACATTAAATTTTCCTTATAAATATTATATAGATACTTCTCCTACACATGATCCTAATGTCCATTTACCTTATGCGACTGTCAAAGTTTATTTAAATACAGGAATGACTAGATCTCAAGCCGAAGCTATAAATCCAGATTATGCTTATCAATTAAATAATGAACAAGATTTAGATTTTCCTCATATGGTAAGATCATTAAATTATGTATGGCATGAAGATTGTAATATTAATAAATATTGGATTCCTTTAAATGAAGAAAAAACAAAATATAGATTATTTGTGAGCGGAGAAATTTTTAAATATATTTTTACGCATCAAGAAAATATATATTATGATATTAAAAGATTTAATTATGAAGAATCCGTTGATACTGATATACATCATATTAATAACGAAGGCGAAGAAGACGAAGAAATTTGGTATTATCATTACCACTATTATAAATTAACTTCTTCTCCTATTAGTGTAGGAACTATAACAAGATATATAAATAATGAAGACGATTTAGAAAAAGTAGATATTAAATTATTAGTAAGTTATTTAAATCATCAAAATTTTACCAAACAAATTATTTTAAAAAATAGAACATAATGAGAAGAGAAGAGAAAAAAAGAAAAATTAAATATTTATGGGATAGTTCTGAAAAGACTAAACAAGAAATTATTAAAGAGGTAGAAAAAAGTGAAAGAATTAAAAATAATACTATAGATTTAAGTCTTGAAAAAATTAATGTAGTTCGTACCTTTTCTACTGATTGGGAAGAAGTTTCTTTACGAGCTCCAGGTCATACTTCTGAAGATTTATATTATCGAAAACAATGGAGAATTGTTATAGAAAGATTTCCAGAAAAATATATTCCTTATATTAACTGTATTCCTTTATATGAATATCCTGTAGATAACTATTATCCTTATGATACCGATCCTGGAGCTTATAGACAAGAACAAAAAGGAAAATTATCCTATCTTTGGGGAGATATTAGTGTTATGTATAAAGTTCAAGATATTCTAAACGAACCAGAAATGAAAAGATTGGAATTGATTGCTTATTGTGATTTAGCAGATTGGTCTTATACTCCTAAAGTAGATTATATAAGAATGAAATTATTAATACAGTTTTATAATCCTGATGTATTTATTTGAAATATAACATAGACTTCTGATTAAGAAGTCCTTCTTTCCAACCTATAGTCGGCTTGCCTCTCCATTCTTTACCAAATTCTTTACCATCATAAAAACATTTCTGTTTTATAAAATTAAAAATAATTCTAATAACATTATTATCTTTCTTTCCCATAATAACAAATTTGGTAATTCCACTAAGACCTTTATTTATAAACACTTGCTTTTCATAAAAAAGATTATAAGCTTCGTAATTTTCTAAAACTATAGTTTTTCCACCTATAGAACATTCTATTTTTTTAATAGCTTTATTAGGCATTAAATTCCATTTGGTTTCTCTTATATTACCTCCTTTAAAAATAGTTTCGTCTTCAAAATATATTATATACATTTTATCTCCTTATTTTAAACATAATAATCTTCCTAATTTATTTTTTATATATTCTCTTAATTCTTCTTGATTATAATTAATTTTATCTAACTTATTAAAAAAACTATCATAATCTATTTTTTCGAAAGTATTTATTTTACTATTCAAGCTTACATTATAAATTTTAACTTTATTTTCATCTTTATATACTCCAAATGTATCTTTAGCTCTATTTTTACTACTATACCAACTAATCTTTCCGATACCTCTATGATCAAGTTCTTCTTGATAAAAATGAGTTAAAAATTTACCTTTATCATCTTTTTTATTATCTAAATTACCAAAATCATATCCTAATAAAAAAATTTCATCTCCTTCATCTAATAAATATATACCTATAGATAAGGCAAATATTCCAACTAATGATGATCTATATATTCCGTCTTTTAAATCTCTAGAATAATGAGGAACACATTTAAATACTAAAGAATTAGAAGGCTTAGAAAAAATTCTAATATTATTACAATTTTCACAACTTTCTTTATTTCTATGTCCTTCACATTTATGACATTCCATTCTTGAATGGTATTTACATAAAATTAAAGGTAATTGATCTAATTCTTGATGATGTTGGCTATAAAACTGTTTATCTACCCATAATTGAGCTGTAGAAGCATTAAAAAAGTTATAGGAATAGTTTAACCCAAAAGTAAACTTTCCTTCTAATTTATCCCATAATCCTTTAAAAATACCCTCTTTTATACTAGTTCCTCCTCCTATAATTATTAATTGTTTTTTCATTAATATACCACTAAATTATTATCATATCTTATAGCTATACATTCCCATTCTTCAGGATGATTTTCGCAGTATAAATCTATAAGTTTTGTATTTAAGTCGTTTATATTTTTAGCTCCAAAAGTATAATTTAAAGCTCTTCTATACCAATCAGCTACTCTAATTACACATATATCATTATCTTTCATATCAAACCATCTTGCAAAGAATTTAATTCCTGTCAGCCAACTTATAGCTTTACCTATACATTCTAGAATACCATATCCTTCTCCAATATCTTCTAAAGCTATTCTAGTTAATAAATTTTTATCATATACTGATAAATCTAATTTCCTCCATATAACAAAATTCTTTTTATAAATTTTTTCTACAGATCTAATTATAACTTTAGATTGTTGCTCAATAATTTGATTTTCATTAAATACCATCCCTGCATGGTAAAATCTAGGTCTTTCTTTATCTATTCTACCTGTAATTTTCCAGAATAAATGATGCCAAATAGTCGGAGCTGTCATCAAAAATTTAACAATTTTTGAAGCTGTAGAAAAAGTATCTGTAAAAAATATATCTCCTGTTTTTAATTTTAATTCTTTCATTATCTCTTAAATCTTTTTTTAAAGCCAGGACTATAAATCCAACTAAATTTAAAACTATACTTAGCTTCTAATATCTTTTTAAATTCATTATACATTCTATTTCTATATTTTAAATATTCTTTTGGTTTATCTTCAATATATTCTCCTTTTATATAATCAGTATAAAATACTTGATAAGGTTGATAGATATCGGTTCCATATTCTTTAACAAAAGAAACAGAATTATTTTTTAATCTCCAAAAAAAATCTTCATGTTCTAATAGTTTTAAATTATTATCCCATTTATTGTCTAATAAACATTTTGTTGTAGCTAAGAAAAAGTTTCTGCATATATCTACTCTCTGAAAAACGATATTTTTAAATTCTATTAATTCTCTTTGAGGAGCTTCAAAATAAAATCCTTTTTCTTTTAATTCTAAATCTCCTTCCCAACAAATTCTCCTTCTTAAATTAAGTCCTACAATTCCTCGTCTTGGATCTTCTTCTAAAAAGTCTATAACTGTTTGTAAATCATATGGTTGTAAAAATTTAATTGAGTCCGCTGTAAGTAAACAATATTTACAATTTAGCTCATTAGCTTTTTCAACTAAAAAATTTCTAGAAGCTGATAATCCATAATCAAAAGGCAAAATATATCTATAAATATTTTTATTATTAAGACTATTATAATAATCAGTTTTGGTGTCTTTATCTCTTAATCCTTGTTCTCCGATCAATAAAACATAATTTTCATTCCAATTATCAAGAATAGACTCGATTGTTTGTTTTTCTAAATTATCTCTTAAAAAGGTAGTATATATTATTGCTATTTTATTCATATTTTTGCCAATCTTCACCGAATTCTTCCTTTAAATATTTTATAACTGGAAAAGGAACTGTTACTTTTCTATTAAATAATTTTAAAGTTTTTATTTTCATTTTAAAATCTATAGGATATAAATGAATTGTTAATTTTTTAGAAGATGGTTTATTAGTAACTTTAAATCCTTGTTCTTTTAAAAAGTAAATTAATCTATTATAATCAATATTATTATTATTAGTAATATGAAAATCATTAGGTTTTAATTTTAGTTCTTTATATCTCACTATATCTAAGCATGTTTCTTTTAATAATATAAAATTTAAATTATTATCACATAATTTATTAATAATATTTTCTACAGTTTCATTTTTAATTAAATAAATAATTTTATCTTTATTTATAACTTCTTCTTCTATACTTTTTTCTTTAATTATTTCATTTTCTGGAGCTTCCTCTTCTATTTCATTAGGTTTAATTTCCTTTTCTAAAAGTCTTTTAGGAATGACTTTACCTTCTGTAGCATATATTTCTTTACCTTTTCCTATAGTAAAATTCATTCTTAAATCCCAATATTCCGAAAATTTTAATGCGTCTTCTTTTCTATTTCTATAGTTTTTATATCTATCTGTATCTAAATGAACATGATTTACTTTCATATTAGGAAAATAAACTATATCATATTCAGAATAAAGTTTTAACTTTAAAAATAGATCGCTATGTTCATATCTAACTTTAACATTTTCGTTCCATCTTATTTTTTTATTATCGAAAACCTCTCTTCTTGCTATTGCATAATTAAATGTAAGATCGCAATAGTAATACTCTGCTCTTTTATGTTTATATTCTATAGGATCTGTTAGTTCTAATGGAATATACACTAGAATTCCATGTTCTTTATCATACATTAAAATTCTTTCATAATGAAGCATTTTTTCATCTTTATAAACAGATCCTCCCACAACGCCAATATTTTTCTTTGATTTTAATAAATCAATAGCTTTATAAATATTATTTTCTTTATCAAATACAAAATCGTTATCTCCCCACATTATATAAGGTTCTTCTATTTTTTTGATTAAAAAATTTCTTGCATAACTTAATCCACAATCAAAAGGTATAAAATAATATTCAACATTATATTGTTCATAAAAATTAAACATATCTGCCGAAGGATCATCTTGGTCGGCTATATAGATTTTACAATTAGGACAATATGCTTTTAAAGAAATTATAGTTTTCTTTGTTTCTTCAGGTCTTAAAAGATTAACACATACATAAGCGAAATCATATTTTTTATTATCTAATTTTTCTGGATAGAAACCTGCGGGATAAAAACCTTTATATGATTTATCTTCATTAGGAGGAGTAGAACTTACAAAATTAGGATCTGGTTTATTCCATCCTTTACCGTAATGAGTTTCCAAAATAATTTCGGGATCTTTAGGAACATTAACTTTTCTACCTAAGAAATTTATTTGTTTTAAAGGAAAGAAATTTTCATAAGGAAATACTGCTCTCCATTCGTGATCCCATTTACCAGTAGAACTTTTTCTATAGCTATAAATATAATATTTATCGTTATCTCTTTCCATTGGAAAAATATCTACTTTATATTTCCAATCACTTGAAGAAATTGTTATTTCTCTTCTTCTTATAAAATTATATTTATATTTACTAAAAAAAGAAGAACATTCTTTATTAAATATTTTTCTTACCTTCCAATAATCATCTTTTAAAATTCCTATATCTGTATCTGAATGATCAGAAGGTAAAAAAGCTTTATCTCTTACCGCCCCTAATAAAGTTCCGCACATTAACCAATAAGTAATATTATTTTTTTCTAAAATATCTAATACTTTAAAGAAAAATTGTTTATGTGTCATAATATTATTATATTATAAGTCCTATCTTCTTTTCCTAAATCACATTCAATATAAAAAATTTTTTGCCATTTACCTAAATCCAATTTACCATTTATAACAGGAATAACTTCTTGATGATTTAAAAGCATGGCTCTTAAATGACTATATCCATTTCTTCTCTCTTCTGGAGGAACATCTCTATGTTCTAAATCATCATGTCTATATAAGCAATTAGAAGAAGCTAATCTTTCCATAAAATCGTGCATATCTTTTTTAAGTAATGTTTCGTTTTCTAATAATCTAATACAAGCAGTAGTGTGTTTAGAATAAACAATAATTAATCCATTATAATTGGGATCAAAACTAGATATTTCTTCTTGAACTTCATCTGTAATATTAATAAATTCTTCTTTTGGAACTATAGTTTTACAAATTCTTTTCATATTTTTACTCCTTTGGACATTCTCTACTTGGTAAAACAATAAAATTATCTTTTTTAACAATTATATGTGAACCATTTTTAAACTCTTTATTTAATATTCTTAATACAAATTTTGCTATTCTTTCTGGTGGCATTAAGGTTTTTTTATCTTCTTTTGGAAATAGAGCTTTTCTCATCTTTGTTTTAGTTCTAGAAGGATGTAAACCATAAGAATTAATACCTTCTTTTGCTAAAGTCTCTGTTAAGCTCATTAGACCAGCTTTACTGGCACAATAAGCTCCCCATTCGGCTCTACCTTCAAATGCTGAAGTAGATCCTATATTAATAACTGTAGAAAGCTTCCCAAATCGTAAAGCGTAATTAATACAATAAAAAGCTCCTGTAAGATTTACATTTATATGATTATGCCATTCATAATATCTAATATCTTTGACTTTATTAGGCTTAATATAACCAGCTACATTTATAAGAATATCTGGCTTTTCTTTTTCCATATATCTATAAACAGTCATTAAATCTGTAATATCTAATTCTTCTCTTCCAGGATTTCTAACTTTATATCTTTCTTTTTTAAGGAGTTTGGCTATAGCTTTAGCCATTCCGCCATTTCCACCAGTAATTAAAACTTTCATTTCTCCTCCTTTAGCTTCTCTTGTATTTGTAATTGTTTTATATCTTCTGTCGGAAAACAAAAAACATCTATTTTGTTCCTTCTGCACCAATCAACAAAAGAATGACAGTCTTTTTCTGAAACAAATCCAGGATGAAATTTAAGAAGATAATGTTTACCTGGTTCTAAACTTAGCAATTCTTTAACAACAAACTTCTTTCCCCTGCGAGGTTTCATAGTTCCTCCTTTATTTCACTTAGTCCACCTTTTTGTGGACTATCTGAAACAGCTATATTCTCCAGTATTTTATTACGAGGTTTCATAATTCTACTACTTTAGTTTTACCGCAAGCAGGACAGCCATATATCCCACACTTTTTAGCTACCCTATCAGGAACGAGTAATAATTTCCAAGTATGTCTATGCTTTTTCTTCCTACGAAGTTTCATAACTCTTCCTTTAATAAATATTTAAAAATTTTATAATCCTTTGGGTAAGTTAATTTAAGTCCTTCCCAAAATGAAATATTTACTGTTTTTATTTTAGTGTTCTTTTTATATGATAATAATACTTGAGTATCATCTGTAGCATTTTCTAATTTAGTAGTTTGGTGAGCTTTATATAATAAATCAAAATCAAAACATTGTGGCATCAGTAAATCGTACATATAAGTTCTATCATATATATATTCGAATTTTTCTTTTATTCTGCAAGGAGTATTTATACTTTTACATACAGTAATTACTGCATCATATTTATTTAAATAATTAAAACATCTTGATATTGTTTTTGATTTTAACAAAGGTCTATTTGCATCTGTAATAATAACTTTACCTTCGTAATTTTGTTCTTTTAAATATTGTAAAGCATTATAAATACTTTCTTGTCGAGTTTTTCCTCCTTCCACTACGATAGTATCTTTAATTTTATTTTGTTCTATAATAGAAACTGTAATATCTTTAAACTCTTTAGGAACTACTAATATTTTTTGAGTTCCTTCAAATATTTTTAAAGTATAAATAAAAAGAGGAATATTATGTATCGGAACAAATTGCTTTGTTAATCCGAATCTCTTTCCACTACCTCCAGCTAATATAATACTTACTTTTTGCATCTTGGGTTATATGTATGTTTATTTATATCTTCTTTGCAAAATTCTGCTTCTATTTCTATAAATTCTGGAGTCCAAAAATTTCTATGACAAGAAATAGCTCTATCATCAATTAATAAATCATAATGAGGTTTTTCTATTATTAATTCATCATAAGGAATATCATATTTTTTTAACCATTCTTCTGTAAGTTTTCTTGCATTTTTTCCGCTGGCTCCTCTTCTAGTAAATATAGTTATTTTATGTTCTTTCTTTTTTAGTCCTCTAATAAGTTTTATCATGTTTTCTCTAGGTTTAACTTTAGGTATATCTTCTTGATGATTTCTCCTTATAGAAGTACATATAGTATTATCCATATCAAAAGCTATAGTATATTTCATTTTATCATACTCCTAAAATAAATAATAAAAAATTTTTTAATTTCTTCAAATGTATATCGTTGAGCAAAAATAAAATATAAAGATATTGGTAATATTACTAACACAAAACCTAATGTAAATATAATTAATTTTAATAAATTCATATTGTTAAAATTTCTCCTTCTTCTTTAGTTACAACTATAGTATGTTCAAAATGAGCTGATAATTTTTTATCTTTTGTTACAACTGTCCATCCATCATCTAAAATTTCGATATCTGATTTACCTAATGTAGCCATTGGTTCTAAAGTAAATACCATTCCTTCTTTTAAAATAAGACCTTCGTCTTTATTCCCATAATTAGGAACTAAAGGAAATTCGTGTAATTCTTTTCCTATTCCATGTCCAGCAAATGTTTTAATTACAGATAATCCGTTATTTTCTAAATGAGTTTGTATAGCATTAGAAACATTTGATAAATAATTTCCTGGATATATTTCTAATAATCCCATAAAAAGAGATTCTAATGTTGCTTTTACTAATTTTTTTATTTTTCTTGATCTTTCTCCTATAATAAAAGTAATAGCTTTATCTGAATAATATCCTTTATATACTATACCTAAATCTAAACTAACTATATCTCCTTTTTTAATAATCTTATCTTTCTTTGGAAGTCCATGAATAATTTCTTCATTAATAGATACACATAAACAATTAGGATATCCTCTATATCCCTTAAAAGCTGGCTCGATTTTATATTCCTTAATTAAAGTTTCTGCTAGAATTTCTAAATCATAAGCTGAAGTTCCAGGAATCTTAGCTATAGTTGCTACATTTTCTAATATATCAGATAATATAAAACCAGCTTCTCTTAATATATCTATTTCTTGTTTAGTATAAATCATAAAATTTTCTTTGCTGGATAATAAATAGAAAAATGTTCTGTATTATTAATATCAGAAAAAGTAACTATATAACATAGTTCTCCTTCTACTACTATAGGACATTCTTTTACATCAACTAAAATATTTCTGTCTTTTAATTGATCAATAAGATATTTTTTTAATTTAACAGAGATTAATTTACTCATTTTTTATGATATTTATAATCGCACCATTTACATCCATTTTTTGTTATAAATTTTTTGTTAGGTAATTCTCGTTTGCACTTTTTACATTTCATTTTTGTTCTTCTGGTTGATCTTTTTCTGGATATTTTGTTGTTAAATAATTAAGAATATCCTTAACTGTATATAAATTTTCTGCATCTTCATCAGGGATATCTACCTTCAATTCATCTTCGATAGTCATAACTATGTCTCTTCCATCAATAGCAGAAGCATTTAATACAACATCATCTAGTTGGACTATACGATCTAGACTATCTGCTAAAACTTGTAATAATTTAGTCTCCAAACTCATTTTTCCTCCTTTTTTTCTTTAACTTCTTCAACTTTAACTTTAGGTTTTGGAGTATAATGTTCAATAATTCGATCTAAATATTCTTCCAAAACATGATCTCCTTTACTTTCTCTTAGCCAAAAATTCTTTCTAGCTCTTCGATTAGGTAATATATTTTCATTTAATTCTTTAATAAATTCTCTTAAAATTTGTACTCTTTGCAATGCTACTTTTCTTTGAAAATCTGCCTGTTTAGCTTTATCTTGTTGATCCTGTTTCTGAATTTTCATATATTCTCTTCGAAGATACCATTCAGAAAATCGTCTTAATGGATTCAAAGATCTCTTAACTCCCATTTTTTTTCAGCCTCCTTTTCGCCTTTAATATATTTATATAGTTATTTATAGAAACCAAACTAAATACTACAATAAAAATTATAAGATTTAATTCATTATCCATAAAAAATCCTATCACCAAACTAACTAAGACTATTTTTATTAAAATAAGCCTTATATCGTTTTTTAATAACCATCTTCCTATAGGATTTATCTCTTTACAGCCATATTTACGGACTCCTATAATAGTTGTAAGATAATCGAAATAATTCATTAATGTAGCTAAAAATTTTAATAATAATAATCTTTTACTCATAATTTAATCTCTTTAACTCCTTCTGGAATAGTTTCTAATCTATGAATAATAGCAAATAATTGAAATGGGGTATCTTTAAAAAAATCTAATACAAATTTTAAATTAGGATTGTCTAAGCTACTAAATCCTTCATCAGCTATTACTATTCCTGTTTTATTTTTTTCTAATAATAAAGCTAATTTAAATGCTATACTTAATATTAATTTTTGTCCAGTACTTAAATCTTTATAATCATATTCTTGTTCATTTTTATATAGTTTAATATCAAAATCTTTATCATATATAAACTTTATAGAAAAATTTATTTTACTAATTATTGAATTTATAATTGGTTCTAATACTTTTACCCACTCTGCAATATAATAAGAATAAAAATTATCTAATTCCGTAATACTTTTTTTCATAATTAAAATATCTTTTTCAGTATATTTATAATCTTTCTGCTTAATTCTAGCTTCTAACTTTCTGGATAATTCAGTTAATTTTAAAGATCTATTTCTAATTTTTTCTTTAACAATTTTATGTTGTTCTATTATTTCTTGAGTTTCTTTTAAAATTTCTAAATTTTCTTTTAAATTATCATTTAACGTCATGGTTTCTTCATTTTTCTCTGTCAATAATTTATTTTTAATATTTTCTTGAAGTAATTGTTTACAAGCATAACATTCTGTAGTTTGTAATAACTGATCTCTTTGCCATTTAACTGTTTCTTTTCTATTTTCTAATTGTCCTTGTTTATTAATATATCCATTATATTCTCTAAGTAATTCATTAATTTCTCTTTCTATATTATAAAAACTGTCTCTTATTTCTGTTAATTTAGATTTAATTAAATTTAATCTTTTTTCTGAAGGATATAAACTATAAATAACAGCTTTATCTTTATTCCAAATTTCTCTATCTCTTTTCTTTTTCAATAATCTTTCTCTTATATTATTTAATAAATCTTGATTAAAAGATAATAATGTCTTTTTTAAGGCGGTTTTTCCTTCTTCTAATATATTAATACCTTTAGAATTGTCTATCATTCTAAATTTTTTGAATTGAGTTACATCTCCAAATATATCATTTAAATAAGATTGAGCTTCTCTATTAGTAGTAAATTTTAATTCTTCTTTATCTTTTATAATAGTTACTTTAGTAGGATATTCTCTAGTTATAATATAATCATCTATTTCTACAGTTACCAAACAAGTATTAGAATTTGACCATCTTGTTAGTAATTTTTCTAGAGTTTGTTCACTATATCCAAATAAAGCAAATAATAAACTATCTACTGCTAAAGTAGATTTACCAGAACCGTTCTCTCCTTGAATTATATTAGTTTTAGAGAATTCAAAGATATGTTCACCTTCAAAATTTTTAAAATTATTTAATTTAATCTTCTTTATTATCATAATAATTATCTATAATTTTATTTCCTAATTCTTTATCTGGTTTTGGAACATCAATAGGATCTCCTATCTTTTTTATAAATTTAGATACATTAATAACTTTTATTTCTCTTATTTTATATTTCATAATAATCCTTCTTCTTTAAATTCTGTTTCTAATTCTTCTCTAACTTCTTTATCTTCAATTTTTCTAACCCATTCATTCACAATGACTTGTAAATTTTTATTTTCTTTTTTGGCTGTCATTAATTGAGTATTTTTAAAATCTAATTTAACTTTGAATTCATTAAATTTATTTTTCCATTCAGCAAAATTATTTATACTTTTTTTAAATAATTCAAAATTTGGAAAAACTAATCTTACTTTGTTTTTAGGTAGAATATTATCTAATACTTTAATTTGTTTTGGAGAATCTATAATAACTTCTACCATTGGAATTGGAGTTTTTAAAAGATTTAAATATAATTGACCATCTTCAATTATTGCAAATTGTTTAATGTCTTTTAATTCATTAAAATGCTGATATAAAATAGAGCCTAGATGATAAATTTTATCTGATATTTTTTGAAAAGTATGCTGATGTCCTAATATCACTAAGTCATATTTCGCTTCTAAATCAGTAACTGTAAAAGAATGAGAACCGTATTCTAATAAACTTTTGTTAGTCATAAAATGTCCAAAGAAACATTTCAATCCGTCAATCTCTATTTCATAAGTTATTCCAGGAGTTCTTACTCCGAAATGTTGTAAATAATCTACAACAGAAGCATTATTAAGAAAATCGTGTTTCCCTGTTCCAGATAATATTGTTACATCTTTATATCTTTTTTTCATTTGATTAATTATTTCAGTTCCAAATTCTAATTCTTTAGGTGTTGGACGATTACTGTCATAAAAATCTCCTAGTTGAATAATTCTATCTGCCTTATATTGAAAAATCTCTCCTAATATTCCTTTAAGTTCAGGAATCGATTTTTCTGCAATATGTAGATCGCCTATTATGATAATTTTCATAAATAAGAATCGGCTTTCTTTTTAGTTTTTTCCATCCATTTTCCTGCATAAACATCCCAAAGAATAGACCAACCTAATGTAATACAAGCTAAAGGAAGAGCCCATAGCCAATATTTAAGCCATATAATTGTCCATAATGAATGAGAAATTAGCCATTTTTTCATTTTAATCTCCTTTCTAATATTTTAATACATAAACTATTTATTTTATCTATATCTATTTCATTAGGCAAAAAAGAATTTATATAAGCTAATTCAGCTTTTTTAAATAAATCAGTAGCTGTTTCTTTAACTTTTTCTAATGACCATTCTCCTCTTTTTATAGATAATAATTCATGGCTATCTTTTCTTCTCACATATAATTTACCTTCAACTAAAAATTCTATTCCCATTCTTAAAAGTCTAATTAAATGAGAAGCATTTTTAGTATCGTATCCAAATTCTTTTACTAGTTTTTTTCTTTTTTCTCCCATATATCCTTGAAAAGCTTGATGCGTCATACGATGTAATTGACCATAAGCATATCCTACAAAGCTATGATATACTTGTTTACTAACAAATAAATTTCTATTTTTGATCAATTCTTTACCTTCTTCTGATAAATAGATATAACAATCTTCTGGTAGCCATAACATAGAAAGTACATTTGGATTTCCTTTAGAAAGTAAATTAATAAATTTTTTAACTTCATAGATAACAATATCCCATTCATCTTGCTTGATTTCTTTAGTACCTTTTGATCCAAATTCTTTTAATCCTAAATAATATTCTTTAGAAGGAATTATAATGCTCATTATATCTTTATCGTCAATAGAATTAGGATTTTCTTGAGGAACATATAAACCATGAGCTATAGATCCTCTATATCCAATTAAAATAGCCCATTCAGATAATTCTTTTAATTGTATTAATTTTTTAGGTAACATTTTATTTTTTTAATTTTTCTATAGGTATTATCCTTAATTTAACTCCTTTTACATATTGAATAGGATACTTTAAAGCTTCTTTCTTGCTTATATTATAAATATCAGGATATAGTTTCTTACCGTCTTTTAATCGATAAAGTATCTCTATCTTTGTATTACCTTTTAATTTATGTTCAGCTATACCGATACTTCTGGTTTTCCAAATTGGACTTCTAATTTTTATCATTTTATTATTGATAGATCTCCATTTTCAATAATATAAAGAGCAAGCAAAGCTATTGGAAAATCAACCAAAAATTCATCTAAATATTCTTCTTTTTGCAATTTATATCTTTCTATAACTTTATTAATTATTTTTATATCTAAAATTTCATCGCATGTGTGATCATTAATTGTAGCTAAATATAGATTTGCAAAAGGCGATCCTATACCTGCCATAGGAGCTACAATATTATCTAAAATATCATAGCCTATTTTTCCGATTAAAAATGTAACGGTTTCAGATATATTATCCATTATACTCCTTTAAACTAAATGTTTCTCAAGTCCAATTTATACGACCAAGTTTCTGCCCTTTTAGCGTTGCATCCAAAGAAAGATTGTTTTGGAATTGAATAATTCTTAAATTTTCTAAATCCATAATCATCTTTTAATATCCAACAGCCATTTTGTTTAACAATTACTTTATCCGAAATTTCTCTTTCTTTTAATTTGTGAAAATGCCCATAGTGAAATACATCAAATCCGCCTACATTAATTCTAAGATCTTTAATTTGCTTTTCAATGTAACTATCTGTAGTTCCTCTCATAGAGTCTCCATGTTCAATTAAATGTCTCCAATTAAGTATTTTATAAATATATCTACGAGTAGAAGGAACTACTACATTTATTCTTTTACTATTAGCAAATTGTTTTTCCCATGTTTTGTAAATAAAATATTCAAAATTATTTTCTACTGGTTCGTTATAATGAGTTGGATTTGATCTTCCATGATTGCCTACAACACATACAATCGTAATTTTTTCATAAATTTTAAGTAAATTATTAAAGAATTTTGTAAAATAATTTACTCCATCCCAAACTTGCAATCCCACACATTTTTCAATTTCAAATGTTTGTTCTGGAAATATTCTATCATTTGTAATTAGATCTCCAAGTACGAAAATCACTAATTCTTTTAGTTTATACGAATTACTTAAAATTGAATGAATTTCAAATATACTTCTCTGGAGATTTTCTAATTCATTTTTGAATATATCCATATTATAGGTAATAACTTTTTTTCCTGCATCGCTGTCAAAAACTTCATTTATCATACCTATATGAACATCTGAAATATCTAAAATAGATATTTCTTCTCTTTTGCCTTTTGTTTTAATTGGATTAGGTTCTTGTAATTTTATTACTTTATAATTTTCATAAAGTTTTTCTCCTATAAGTCTAGCTAGTTGAGTAACATCGTCTCTTTTTAATTGATTTTTAGGTTTTACAAATAGAGAACTTTCAGTATCTGTAATTTTTAAACTATATCTTCTTATTGCATGTTTTATCTGGTCATAAGATAAACTTAATTTTTTTGCTATTTCAGCATATGTTAATCCTTGATTTAAATAAGCCTGTAACAAAGCTTTTTTATCATCATTCCACTTCATTATCTTACCTCCTTTTCTATAGAAACCTTTAACTTCCAAACACAATTTTCATCTTTAATACCTATTACTATAGCAGGAAGCTTATTTGCATCTAAAGCTTCATCCCATATCTTTTTAATCATTTTTGTACTTATTCTGTATCCTTTTTTCTCGGTATATTTACATTCAATTACATAATTTTTAGTTTGTAAATCACCTTTAGAAAAATAAAGTTGTCCACTATTAATTGTTCGTTGACATTTCTGTTCCCATTTTTGTCCTTTTTTCTTATTCGGCTTCTTCAACTTTTTCTCCTTTTCTCTGTCTAGCTCTAGGAATTTCAAGTTTATCCATAATCTTTACAGTATTTGTGCGATTGCCTAATGCAATTTTAATTACAACGGTGATTAATTTAAATAATGCTTTAATAGCCTGTGAAGATTCTTTACTAATTACTTCTTCTGCATTTTTAATTTCTTCTCTGACATCTTTACTAGTAATCATATTATTCCTCCTCTTTCTCCTCTTTCTTTTTTAGATTAATATTTAAATCATTAGGTCTATTTCTTTCAATAACTTCTTTTTCAAAATCTGATTCATTTTCTAAAGCACCAGCATTTTTAACATCTAATAATTCAAAATTTTTGTTGTCAATTAACTCTAATATTTTTACTAGTTTCTTATGACTAAAAACTGCAATTTGACGATTAGCGTTTGCTATCTTTTGCGGTAGATTCTTAGATTCTCTCTCTTTATCTCTTACAACTACTACATAAGCTACCATAAATCCCTCCTTTTTTAATATTTAATAATATTATTTTTCGCTTGAACAAACATTCCAGCTACAAACGATACTAATGCTACTATTACTACAAATAACAAATATCCCATTTTATTCCTCCTTCTTTTTTAAATATCTCCATTTTAATATTTGACCAATATCTAATTTTATATCTTTTATAAATCTTTTTGTTACATCAACCATCCAACCTTCAATTGATTCATCTGGATCTCCTGGAAATCTAACATAATGTCCTATAGCTTTACCATTTTCACAAATTAATTCGCATAATCGATCTGATTTTGGTAAATTATTTTTTGCTAAGTACCATCTCATTCTTTCCACCCCATTGCTTCGAATATAACATCTTTCTTGTTATCAATATTTCTTTGAATCATTAAATCCCAGTTTATATTTTTTACATGATCTTTATGGTCTTCATCAAAAGCCATAACATCATGAGCTTTCTTTGTTTTCTTATGTAAGACTCTTAATTTACTAAGTTCAATGTTATTTTCTTTGTATTCTTCTTCTATTTCTTTTTTAGAAATATTTCCTTCTCTTTTTTCTAATAACTCTTTATCATCATAAATTTCTGTAGTAACTGATACGTCTATATCGTTAGCTTTTACATAAATATAATAAAATGTATCTCCTACTTTTTTATTTAAATTTGAATATTCTAAAGCTCTTACAAATATAGGAGTATTTTTATATTCTTCAACTTTACGAGATAATTTACAAGGAAAAGCTATATCTTCTAAAGGCATATATTTTATCATAGTTTTCTGATTTTCTATCCACCCCATAATATTATCTTTTTCATATTTATTTAAAATTTGTTCTATTAAGTCTTCTTGAAATTTTTTCATAAAAATAGTAGAATCTTTACGTTTCATTTCTACGCCTTTAACTTTTTTCTCGATGCCTTTTTTCGTTCTTGCATAGCCAACATATCTGCAATTATGAACTATACCAGATAGAGTCATAAAATTAGAATTATCTTTTATTTCTATATCATATACCGATTTCTGTTTACAATTATATGAAATCAATTTAAAAGTATCATAAATCGGTTTTTTTGAATTAAAATATTCATAAGGAGCTACTAAATTTCTATGTTCTAATAATAATTTATAATTCATACAAGAAGGAACATAATTACAAATTAACCAAGATAATTTTTTAGTTTGTTTTACTGTGAAATAAATCCTTTTGTTTTTAGTAATTTTATTATTGATACCCAATTCTTTAATTCTATTACTTAATAATAAAATTTCTTTATTTGTATATCCGCACATTGCTAATTCAGAAGAATAATATCTTGTTTTTCTTAAATAGCCATCATCAAGAAAATGAAAAGCCAATGAAATATAAGAATAATCTTTTAATAAGTCTTTAGTAATTATTTTTTTACCTTTCTTATTATATAATTTTTTTCTTAATTTTTTTAAATAATATTCTGAATTAGAAGTAAATCTATAACTTATATATTTATCATTTATTGCTTGTTTTTTTATTTTATTTTTATATCCTAATAAATTAGCTTTAAATTCTAAATATTCTTTTTGATTCTGCGAATGAGCACATGATAATAGATTATTTTTTGAAATGGAAGAATCTCCTAATAATGTTCCTAAAAGCATTTCATAAATGTCTCCTATTGGTTGATAATATCCTGTATGTATTTTATCCTTTTTGGATAAATATTTTAATTCTTTATATCCTTCTTCAGTTAATATTCTATGATCTTCTGTTAAAATAGCCCCATAATTTCTAGAATTATTAATGTTTTCTTCTAAAACTACTTTATATAGTTTTCTATGCTGTAAAGGAATTTTAAAACTATTAATAATTGGTTTATATTCTAATTGACTAAATTTTCCTAAACTAACAACATTACCTCGATATTTATTTGTATGAATCCATTGAATAGTTTTATATCCTTCTTCAGTTAATATTTTACTTCTTCCATCTAAACATTTTGCTAATATTAATAATCTTTCAAATAATCCTTTATATTCGAATTCTATATTTACTTTATCTTTTCCTTTTTTATTAGCCCATTCTTGAACAATTTCATTTAAAATATTAGTTAAATTTTCTTCTGTATTTATAAATACACTATCCGTATCAATATAAATTACTTTATATCCTTTTGATTCAATTTTTTCTTTTACATATTTCAAAAGATCTCTAACTAAATAAGTAGTAGCGGAAGCTACTCTTTTATCATATAATCTAAAAAACCTATTACCAAATACTCCATAAGCACTATTAACTACTGTTTTAATTGCATCGTATTTTTTTCCTTGTCCTTTATATTGTTTTTTAAGTTCTATTAATTTTTTAGTTATTGTAGGTAATAAAGCATTAGGATTTTGTTCAAATAAAGTATTTTCTATTTGAATATGTTCTGGAAGATAAGGTTCATCAGAATCAGAATGAATATTAGTATATATAATATTAGAAGGATCTAAACAAAAATCTATAATAGCAAAAGGATACGCTGAAGATAAATCGTATTCAGTAATTCCAAAGTGAGCTCCTAACTCGTAAGCTTCTCTAAAAGCTCCTTCGTATTCTTCTTTTTCTGTTAAAGTTCCTCTATCTTCTGTTGGCTTCATAGGAAGAATTATATTTTGATTTTTAGCTTCTTGAAGAAGAAGCATATCTATAACTCTACTATTCCATAGCATATCTTCCCATTCTACTTTAGATAGTCTTCTTATTTCATCGAAATAATCTACAATCTGGAATTTTTGTTCTAATTTTATCATTCTCTTAATATCATTTATATTTTTTTCTAATATATCTCTCGATAATTTACTAAAATCTATTTTATTATAAGTTTCTTCTTTTAAATATTCTTGAGCTACATTATCTAAAGCATAAGATTTTGCCCTATTTAAAGTAACTTTTTTAAACCAACCAAGATAATCTACAATGCTAATTCCTGCTGGATAATAAATATCTTTATTTCCATATCTAGTTTGTTCTATTGGACTTATTCTTTTTGCAAAATCTGGTATTCTGTTATACAAATAATTATAATCAAAATTAACATTCCAACTAAGCCATAAATCAAATTTTTCTTTTTGCATATATTTAATAAAATCTTCTATTAATTCATATTCTGTTTTATAATTACCTAAATAGAAAGATTGTATAGTTTTGTACAAAGAATTGTATATACTAATACAACTTATTGTATTTTTTGCTTCTTCTACATTTGGCAATTCATCAGCTAAAACTTCAATATCTATAAAAGCATATTTGATTGAACATTTTTCTAATTTATCAACTTTATCGATTAAATATCTCTTTACAAATAGAATATCAGCTTCATAAGAATCTTTTCTTCTTTTAGTAGGAACATCAGAAGGGATAGAAACGAACATCTTTTTTAATCTATTACCATCAAAAGATTTAAATTCTCCTTCTGGATGAATATCATAAAAATATGGGAAAAAATCATTCTTTTCGATTATTTCTAATTCCCCATTATCTTTACGACAAAAAAGATAAATTGTTCTTCCTGAATTGTCTATATTAACTATTTTCATTTCTTTTCTTTTTCTTCTACCCAATCTACAGGAACTTTCTTTGCTCCACAAATACAACAATTTCCGCTATTTAAAGCAATGGTATAATATTTTGACTGATCTACTTCTTTTATTCCTCTTTTAGATAATTCTTTTTTTACGCAAGGAATACAAACAAACATGATCTCTCCTTATTTTTGCAATTTCATTTCTTCACTTAAATATTTTAGAATACTCTGTAAAGTACTAATTGCTTTTTCACAAGCATCTGTATAAGCTTGAATATAATTTCTTATTCTACGATAATTAGCTACATATAAGGAGGCTTCTCTTTCTGCCGAAACTGATATAAACTTTTTACCTTCTTCTTCTGTTTTTATTCTAATAGAATCGTATTTACGAATTTCTCTGTTCTTTTTTTCGCTTTCTGCTACAGCTAAGGCTGTCTTTAAAGAAACATAAATGCCTGTTAATTCATTTAAAGCTTTTTTAGCTTCTTCTGCATTATCTGTAATTGCTGACTTTAAAAGCCCTGCATAATAATCTACTCTATCAAAATCTTCTTTACATTTTTGAAGAGCTTGATCTAAAGTTTCTTCTGATTGAAATAATTGTTCTAATTCTAATATTCTCATTTTTCCTCCTTTAATAATTCATAGATATTACCAATGATTTCTCCTTCTTTACAATAAACTATTTTATTAACTAAACTTTTATTATTATCATTAATAAAATAAAATTGAAAACTACCACAATTATAACATATAATTACATTGTTTTCTATTTTAGTTATAGGATTTAATATTTTAACTATGTCTCCTTCATAAATGGGTTTATTATTCTTATCGTGTAAACCTGTGAATTGCATAATAGGAGTATTTATTATTTGTATAGTTCCATCAATAGATTTTTTACAATTTGTAATATATCCGCTCCGAATATTACTAAAAGTAAAATAAATCATTTCTTTTTGACTTTTATCCCAAGCCCTAAACTTTATTTCTCTCATTTATTAATCTCCCAAATTTTATTCTCTATTTCTTTATAATCTTCCTCTGTTAATAATTCCATAAAACTTTCTTTACCTACAGCTTTCTTATCATTAAAAGTATATGTTTTCCCTGATAATTGAATAACTCCATTTTTAATGGCAGAAAAAAATAAAGATTTTTTATTATCAATATTTCCATTTATATAAAAA
>JAEOSD010000016.1 GCA_016840545.1 Promethearchaeota archaeon | reverse complement strand
GATTGTTCTTAAAATAGAACCTCCTCTATTATAATCATTTGGAATAAATAAATTTGAAAAAATAATGTTCTTTTCATTTAAAATAATATTTATTGAAATATATAAAACTACGATAAGGAAAACCTTTTCAGGAGTTGTTAATTCATTGAATTTTATTTCATCTTTATTATTTCTTTTAAAAAAAGGATTAATGAAAAATTTAGTATGTGTTTTGTCAATAAGAATTTGAAATTTTATTATTAAATTAATTTGTGATAACATAATATTCAGAAATTTTTCTAAATCATCCAAAATGAACTCAAATTTCCGATAATTCTCAAAAGCCTTTAAAAATTTTTTCTTATTTGAAGTAATATCTAATTTATTAAATTTTTGAGTAAATAGCTTAGAAAAAGTCTCTAATTTTTCATTGATAAAAGAAAAATCTTGTTTATTTTCAATATCAACTAAATTCTCTGATTTTGTTATCTCAGTTAATTCTACATCAACCCTTTTTATATCTTCATCAATTTGGCTCAGAGGTCTTAGAGTTGTTAAATCTGTTGTATCCTTTTCTTTCATCAAATCTTTATCAGTTTCTTGTAATTTTTTTTTTAACTCTAATTGTAATTCCTTAGCTTTTTCTTCGTCTCTTGTAATTAAGTTTAAGAGTTTTTCATAATCGGTTTTATAAATTTCGTATTTAGGATTTATTTCCTCTAATTTTAAATTAGTTTTTTCCTTTTTAGATTCTATTTGCTTAATATTAAATGATATATCTTTCGCTTTTAATTGTAGCTCACGAATCTTTTCTGAATTTGGAACATTGATCTTAATTCCTAATTTTTTTAAGGTATCATCTTTACCCAATGCTGTTGAACCTTCAGTTTGGCGCGAAATCTTATTAATTTGGGTGAAACACATCTTCTTTTGATCATTTAAATGTTTAATTTCTAAATTGTGATTTTCTATAGTTTTTTTAATTTGATCAACTTGGTTTTTATGGTGATAATAATCTTCCTCTAAATATTTAGCCCTTTTTTTATTATCTTCTATAGATTTATTTAACTTTTTCAATAAATCTGAAATTGCCGTTAAATCGGTTGACCTTTTGTAATTTTTTGCTATTTCCAATTCTAATTTTAACTTTTCTTTTTTCCTTTCTAATATTTTAAATTTTGTAGTTAGAATGAATAACTCCAAAATATCAGTATACTCAGATAAAAGCTCTACATTACTTTTTATAACTTTTGATTGATTATTAATTAATTTTAGAAGATTTAGAGCTTTTTCTAAATCTTCAAAATTGTTTGTATTATTATTTAGAATATTAAGAAAATTTTCAAGAGGAATTAAATTTAAATCATCACAAAATTCTAAAAATCTATTAATTTGATATTGATCTACCGCATTAATTTTGAATTTGCCTTTTATTATGGTGAAGTGATCTTTAATGATTATTTTTTCAGTACCTAGGGTTAATGTAAAATTATTTTTCTGAATTTTGAAATCACTTTAATAATTTTATATATCTTCAAAATGTTTTTTAAACTTTTTATATTCCTCTTCCTTCTTTTTTTTCCTTTCCCGAATTAACTCTAACGGGTCCTTATTTTCACTTTCTTCAATCAAATGATTATTATGGAAATTAGTTTCAAATTTAGATTTAAAGTCCTCAATTTTTTTTGAGACATCTTCTGGTATTTCGATTTCATTAAGGTTTTTTGGTTTAATAGAGACATCTTCCAACTTTTCCCTTTTCTTCCTTCGTCTCAATCTTTCAAATTCACTCTCAGATAAATTCAAATAATTTTGATAACCTTCTTGCTGTTCTTTTTGCTTTTCTTTTAATTTTTCAATCTCTTCTTTTTCTTTAGCCTTTTGAATAATTTTCTTTTGGATTTTTAAATCTTCTTGTGAGAGATTACGTTCCATCTCTTGGATAAATTCAACAAAGTTCAGATTAGTGTTTTTTAGATATGCTTTTTTATAATTTTCTATCAATTTATCATCTGTATCTTTAGGAATTTCACTCAGTTTCTTATTTAACTTCTCATTAATTAATATTTTATAGAATTTAGATACTTTTTTTATAGTATTTAAAAAAATTGAATATTGATTCAATGAATCTATTATATCCAACCATTGGTTTAATTCAATTGAGGGGATAAATGATACTTTATCAATAAGTTTACAAACTTTTCTATTCTCAATTAGTGTTACTCCAATCTTTTTAGTAACCTTTTCATTTATTTTTGCTATTATTAATTTCTCTTTAAATGCTTCCTTATATTTATTTATGAGTTTGTCCTGATAAAGAAAATAAGTATTTAAATTTTCTTTTGAAACTTTAATTAACTGATTATATAAATTTTCTATATTAACAATTAGTTTTTGATATTGATTCATTAATTCATTATCATTAATAGATTGTATTAAATTATCTTTATCCTGAACCAATACTTTTTTAAGATCATTCAATTTATTAATTTTTGCTTGAAGATCTTCTATTGGTAAGGTTAATTCCTTAATTTTATCGAGATCAAATAAACTGTTCTTCATCTTTTCCATTAAATAAAACTTTTTCAAAATCTGAGTTTAAATTTCTGGAGGACCCTCATTTTTTTCTATTTTATTACCGTATTTACCTGACAAATTATTTTGACGATCAACATGAATAGCTGTTCCACCAACTAATTTTAATGCTTCATAAAACATATTGTAAGTTAAAATTTCTGTGTTCATGGCCTTCAATAGAGAAACCTTTGTACCCCTTTCAATATCAGAACCTGAATATCCATGGGTTAGTTTTAGAATTCCATCTGTCTTATTTCTTTTGATTATTTCATTCCATAAGGTTTCAGTATCAAATTCTGATATTCTATGACCAACTTTACGCTTTACCTCTTTTTCAAAAGATTGAACTTCCTTATATTCATTTTCTAAGTTGGTAAAAATTGACTCATCAACGCCAATTTTAGCCTTTTTTATGTTATTTAAAAATGACTCAATTATCTTTTTTCTTAAATGGAAATCGGGAAAATCAAATCGAAGATGGAATGTGAATCTTCTCCAAATTGCAGAATCTAATTGGTTTTGATGGTTAGTAGCTCCAAAAATTGCAAGTGGGACTCCTTCATAGTTAATTCTATCGATGACTTGTAAAAAAGATATGACAGCTCTCTTAATTTCCCCTACTTCATGAATGTTGGAGCGTTCAGATCCAATTGCATCAATTTCATCAAAAAATAATATAAAAGATGCTCTTTCACGAGCAATTTCAGCAGCTAGGTCGACAACTCTTCTTATTTGTTTAATAGTGTCTCCCAATAGAGGTGATACAAGTCGATCGGTTTCAACTACACATATAGGTATTTTATATTTCTTGGCAAAACCTCTTGTTAAGGAAGTTTTACCTGTACCGGGCGGTCCATATAAAAGAACCGTAAGACTAGGATTTAATTTAGTTTCTTTTAATTGTTCTGTAAAATCATCATATTTCTTTAAAGCTTTGAAAAAATCATCTAATATTTCCTTTTTTACTTCATTTCCTAATATATCTTCAACAGTTTCTTTAATATCATCGGGAAAATATACAGCTCCATATTTACCTATACGGTCTTTAATAACATCATCTGTATATGTAATTTTTTTCTCATTACTAATAATTCCTCATCTCTTTTTTTTGTATGTTAGTTATTTTTTCTTTCCTTATCAAATTTTTCACAAAAATCTGCTATCTCTGAGATTAGGTTTTTCAGATTGTCTATTTCAGCTCCCATAAAGTTAAAAATTTCTTTTCTGTATTGGGGGGAATCTCTTATTTTCATTTTGTCTAAACCTAAATAATTCGGAAAGCAAATTAATTTCATTAAATATGGAAGAACTTTCTCATTAGTTTGTAGATCTTTAAAAATGGGGTATAAAATGTTTTCATCGGATAATTTCCATTTTAATATGCCCATATATATCAAAAAAGCAAAATTCATTGATATCCAATTAATCAACTCTTTTGATAGAAATCCACGTCTCTGTGAAGCGAAAGCTAAATAATATAACAACAAAGTTTCATTACTAAATTGAGGATATAATCTAATTTTGCCATCAGATTGTTTATTTTCGCGTAAAAAGTTATTATCTAACAAGATTTTCACAAGATCCTCGTTGGGAGCTAAAAAAATATTATCAATTAAACGCAAGCCTAAACGTTCCGCAATACTTTCCATAGCTTCTTCTTCGGCATTGGCTATTGACTCGATATAAGGTAAGAAGATATCACTTTTTAATATCATGGGGATCTCATAATTTTCCTTTTCTGGAAATTCTCCAAAGTTGGGATCAAGATTATAAAGTGAAATAATATTATTAATAATTTGATATATTTTCGGGGATATCCCGGGTATTTCAAAGTAATCAGGGGTTTCTAATATCTCACGATAATAAGTATGTGGTTGGAGTGTATGACGTTGACATTCATAAAAATTTTGAGAAAACTTTAATAATTTTTCATAGATTATTTTTAAATTCGCACCTCTCGGAAATAACCTTGCTTCAATGAATTTAATTATATTATACAAGTATGTATCTTCTAAGTTAGCTTCGTCTGGATTCGTGATATGCCTTAAAACGTTTAACGCATTAACAGCTTCATATAAAAAATCTACAATATAATCTTTTATATCAATAATTGGTATTTTTTCTCTATATTTTATAATAAAATCCTTAATAATTTCATAAATATTTGATCTGTACATAGCTGAGAATTCTGATAATGCTCTCACTTTTCGAATATTTCTTTTTTCTTCTTCTTGGCGAATTTTATCTAAGATTTCTGTATCTAATAAAAGATCAGCATCTAGATTAATAATAATTCTTCGCGTTTCTCTAAGAATTGGTCTCATATGGCTAATAAAAGTTAAATATCGGGGAAATAAATCAGTCCATTTTTCTCTTTTTCTTCCCGATTTCACCGTTCTTGTTGATTTTTTTTTATAACTCATTCTTATCACCGATAACTATAATTTTTTACTCCTCTTCGTATCCTACTAACACTTCAGTTAGTATATTGCCTATACTAATGAAGATTGGTATTTCAACTCTCACTAGCTGTCCTAAAATCCATTTATTAACATCTTTAATCAAAAATCGTATCTGGTTCATAATTTTTCTATTAACTTCAGAGCCAATTATTTTGGACAACCATAATCCTCCCCCTAACCTATAGGCAATAATTTTAATAAGAGGTTCGAATAGTGATTCTAATACTTGCTTCATCATCCAAGATTTTGGAATAATACTCATATTTGCTTCATCATAATTAGGATCATTTAATATTGGGTTTGTTTCATCGACTGAAATTTTGGGTAAAAAACTCAGTAATATTATTAATGCGAATATTGCAGAAATTCCATTAATAGTATAGGCTCCTCCAATTTTTTCTATATCATCCCTATTAATCGCGATATTTGCTAAAAACATACAAATGAATACATTTCTATCAAATGCATCTGAAACATAGGCGTATCCTAGGTCTTGGTCAATAATTAAGTATTTTTCTTCAAGCAACTTGATAATATCATTTGGAAAAGTATAAAAAGTATAAATTTTTTGCTCACTAGTTCTCACATCTCTTTCTACAACAAGTTCTTTTGAAATTAAGCCAAACATATTTATTAGTTCTTCGAGTTGTTTCCTCACATATTGTCTAGGTTTATTAGGATCTCCGAACATTGCAAAAAATTGGTGATCTACAATATGAAAATCATTTCTCTTACTAAAAGCCTCAACCATCCTATCTATTATTGGGCCTTGTGTTCCTGAAGCAATTGCCTTAGCTTTTGAAGAGACAAAACCATTTAATAACTCATTTATAATAAAGTCTTGTTCATGAGTCCTGGATTTTAAAATCTTCTCAAAGGCCTCAGAAAAAGTTTTTGTATTTGGAAAAAAAGCATTTTGTATCTTATCATTAATAGATTTTATAAATATATCCCCATTATTTTTAGGGAAAATTAATTTCATATCATTTAATCTTTGAATTAAAGCTTCTTTTGCACCAGGAATGTTTTCAATATCTCTATTTTCAAGATACTCAATAGCATTTTCTAAACTTTTTCCAAACTCTTGGAGTAATTTATTCCAAGTCAGATCCTCAAATTCAGACATAAATTAAACCTGGTTTTAATTTAAATTTTTATTAATTAACCCAATTCAATTCTCTAGATGTTTTTTTAAGCGCATTGATTAATGGCTTTATTAATTTCTTATCATAGATATTTGGTGAGGATATCCCTTTTTGAGTTTTCCAACCCATTTGAATCCCTTCACCCATTTCTCTCTTACCAAATTTAATAAAACTACTTAAATCTCGAATCCACCAATAGAATCTTAGCCACCTTTTATTTGGATTATCTTTCGAATAAATAATTGTTATTGCCTTCCATTCTCCTACTAACCATTTCACAGTTATACCACTTACCGCCAAGTAAAAGTTAATTGGAAAATTACTATGAAAACGTAAATCAAGATCTAATGGAGAAACACTAAAAATGGGTTGATTATACCCTTCTAATATTACAATTTCGGAGCAATTTTGGCATATATAATGAGTTTTATTTTTTTCCATTTTTTTCTGACAATTTGGACAAGTACGATTTTCAATAATTCTAGCTTTAATAATTTCAATTTTTTTTTCTTTTTCTAAATCTTGTTCGGTTTTTGGTTCAGATCTTCCATATTTACCTGACCAGCTCCATAGATCGTCAAAAGATTCGTCAATTTTTTCTAATGCTTTAATAACATTGTTAAGTACATCTCTGTCGTAAATTTTAAACATACCTGCATGTTGATAATTTTTCCACCATGAAACTCTTACATATTTTTCTTTATATGAACTTTCGCAAATCAACACAGCAAAAACACGGTTAGAGGTTTTATTAATAACGATTCCCTTTTTACAGACTTCATACTTCTTATTTAAAGTGAGTTCTTTATGGAAATATTCACCATCTCGAAATTCACCTTCTTTAATAATTTCTTTTTCTTCTTTTTCAATCTTTTCTTCCTTTTGGTTTAATATTTTTCTACATTGCGGACATTGAAATATTCCGGCAACTAGAGGTTCCATTTCAACATTACATGAAGGACATTTCAAGATTAATCATCACTACTCGTTATTACAAACCTTTCATAATCTAGATTTAATAATTTTATTTGCTTTTTAGATAAGTTGGAAATTTCATTATTAATTACAACCAAATCTCCTCTAAGTTTTAATAAGGATTCTTGAATGTTATCAACAATATTTTCTTCATTAAATGATACTTTTTCAATAAATTTAAGATAATTATTTTTTTTTCCTTTCCCAGAATAGGTTCTCTTAACATCTAGGATTTTTTTTTCAATTTCACTTAATTTAAAACTAAAATTGAGTAAGTTAATTAATGATGACTTCCACTTTATGAAAATTTCATTGTTAATATCTATTTCATCGAAATTGAATTTATCGGGGAGTTGTATTTTTTGCTGTTTAAGAAAATCTATAATTTCTTTAGCCTCTTTTATTGCTTTATAAATTTTTGTTAAAACGGGTTTATTGTTCAATATTGGTTCAAAAATATTAATAAATTCCTTGACTTTATCTTGAATTTCTTTGAATCTTTGAAAAAAACCTTCAATAGTAATTTCTATTTTAATTGCCTGATAAATATTACCGTATTGATCTAAAATGTAATAGATATCATCAGATAATGTATAATCATGGTCTCCTATTTCATAAATTAAAGAATGGATAACATTACTCGATTCACATCTAACCCCTTTTAATTTAGTAAGAGCTAGATTAAAATTTCTCCGTGATAAGGATTGGAATTTTTTATTTATCATTAAGAAAAGTGTGTCAACAGGCACAGAAATTGTATCTTTTTCTATAGTTATAGTTTCTTCTCCTAATTTAATAATGAAATCATCATCTTTTTGATCAAATTCTTTTATGCTTCGAATATTTTTAAATAATCCTAATTCAATAGCAATTTCAGTAAATTCTTTTTGCCAAAATTTTGTAACATTATCTTTATAAATTTCATCTAATATTAGAATCCTCTCATAGGATTCTATAAGGCTATTATCAGCCAAGTTTTTAAATAAATCATTTCTAATAACATATAGAAACAAAATGATATATCTCATATCAAAATCGTCAAAAATTTTATCAATTAAATCTTTATCATAATCCAATGTTAAATTTCTGTGCTCCATGCCTAAAATCCACTAACTATATTAAAATCATTATATTTCTTTCGATTAAAAAAAGTGATTAGTGTAATTAAACATTCCTAAAAAATCTTACGCTTTCCTCTAACTTACAATTGAAAAAGCGAAAATTTTTTAGTTTTAATTTCTAATTACTTATTGATTAAGATAATTTAGAAGAAATTTTAAATTGAAGTGTTTTTCTATGGGTAGAAGAAAAAGAAAGCAACAGACATACAAAAGAGTGAAGAAAGTACCAAAGATTTTTACATGTCCTTCATGCGGTGAGAAATCTGTAAAGGTTGAAGGCATAAGAAAAGGTCCTATCGCAAAAGTGAAATGTGGTTTTTGTGGTTTAACAAAAGAAGTATTAGTTAATTCTATATCTGAACCGGTTGATGCTTTTGGAGATTTTATTGATATTTATTATGCTGATCAAGAAATGCAAAGATTAGAACGAAGAATTGAAAAGCTGAAAAAAGAAAATGAATGGGGAGAATTAGTCCTATGTTATTCAATTTTGTCTGATCTTTGTAGAGTTAAGGTAGCACAATTATTAGCAGATGAAGAAGATGTAAATATAGATGATGTTAACAAATGGAAATTAAAGGCTGAAGAATTTAAAAAAATGGAAAAAGATGCTTTGCTTCACTTAGGCACACTGGAGATGGAAAAAGGGATAAAAACTGATGAAGAATCATTATTTACTGAACACGATGAAAGTAGTATAAAAAAGGAAAAAAAAATAGAAGATATATTTGATGATCCTGGATTTTTAGAATTTTAAATTTGGAAATATTCATTATATTTTTAAAATCTTTAATTTAATATTATCGGGAATATTTTTCCAGATTGGAAGTTTCAAAATGAAGTTATAAAAGTTTTTTCGATTTAATTTATTTTTAATAAGGTAATAGCTCCAATTATAAAATGCTAATCTATTAAAGAGATGCATTAAGTTAACACCAAATAAATTATATCTTGAAGTTAAAAAGCTTGCTATATAGGCACCTAATCTTTCTGTATGGGGAATAGACTCAGGATAGACGGATTCAGACAGGGATCTATTAAATATTTCATAAATTGAAAATATTGGTATAAGTTTGTTTAAGATTTCATTCACTTTTAAATCATAATTTTGATCTTCGATTGATAACTTAGAAATTTCACTTAATTCTTTTATCGCAAGGTTAAATTGGCGTTCTTTGAAATATAACCACATTTTTGCCATTAAATCTCTTAAAT
Source organism: Promethearchaeota archaeon (assembly GCA_016840545.1). Lineage (GTDB taxonomy): Archaea > Asgardarchaeota > Lokiarchaeia > Sigyniarchaeales > SOKP01 > SOKP01. Next base: position 18,137 of record JAEOSD010000016.1, on the reverse strand, counting down.
CATCCACTTTTTTAAGTATATCTTCTTCTTCAAAATTAAAGTTATATTTTTCTTCATAATATTTCAAACATAATAAAAAAATCGAATCTATTGATTTTGGTTCAAAATTCTCCTTACTTTTCTTATCCTGAATCAAAAACTTCTTTTCTTTATTTGTTAAAATATGCAACGTATGAGTATAAAGAGGGGTTGTCCAGATTAGTTCCATAATTTTTTCCATAACATGAATATAAAGATTTATCTTTTCTATTTCAAATATACTTTTAGAAGATTTAAGTGTTGAAACTTTAAATCTTTTAGATCTATTTAAAAATAATTCTAGCTTATCTAATTTACTCAATTGATTTTTAAGGGATGCTTTTTGGTCTTTATAGAACAAAATTTTATTTATCAGTATTTTTTTAAAAGATATTAGTTTTTTGATATAGGTGTAAAAATCCACATTATATTTATCCATTATTTTATCGTATGTAAGTAAATTAACATTCAAAATTTTGCTTGTAGGTCTTAGTTCAATGCTCATGGCATGATCTCCTATTGAGTAAGAAAATGTTATATTCTGAAGAACCTCTTTTAAGGAAGAAAACTTTCCTAAATTTTTTGGATCATTTGTAAAATAACCATGTAAGAGCGTATCAATGCCTTTATAGATATTATCCTTATACTCAGAAATTATTATGGATTCAAACTCTCCCGGATGGTGTCTTTTTACATTATATCTTTTACCCACTAGGAAAATTGCTTGGTTTGCTCTATGGCATACAGTATGACTCCATTTTAAAATTGGTTCTAACACTTTGCCATATGTTAGGATATATCCATAAAATTCGGGACCAAAATAGATTGGAAACCCAAATCCACGAGATGTAGAGAAGATAAATTGAAATAAATGCCTTGTTTTTTCCCCCTTTAAAAATCCCGGAAACTTGTAATGTAAGACAAGTTTAGGATAAAGAGCATTATAGCCTAAATTCATCCAAGCTTCGAACAAAATGATGCTATCAGGAAACTTAAACGAATCTTTTCTGCTGATGAGATCATCGCTTAATGTATCCAAAGCGGTTGGTATTGAATGGAGCCAATCTCTCTTATCTTTTAAAATCTTTAAATTTTCTTTAAATTTATTGAGAAGTATTGGTTTAATTTGATTTTGTACCTGATTTTTTTTATAATAATAGTTATTCATTACTCTGATTAGAGATGGTATCTCTAAAATTTGTCTTTTGAGGTCATGGACAACTTTAACAGTATTATTTGTAGTGTCTTTACTACTAGATTTTTCCAATGAACTTAACCAGCAAAAATCCTATTTTATCCTTATATTGTTATATCTTTAATCCATTATAATTTTAATTAAAATTCACATTAGAAAACTAGAAAGAAAGTCTCCAATGCAATGTGGAGGAATGCTTTTTGGGTAATATTTTTGAGAAAAAAGATTTTAAGTTTTTAACTTGGGGTTTTACGTTTATTAAATAGTTGTTTAAGTTCACTCATTATAGCGCCTCTTAAACTAATTGGGCTGGCAGGGCGATTAGCTCCAGGTCCTCCAGGTGGACCGCCAGGAGGAGGGGGAGGGCCGCCAGGGGGTGGTCTTGAACCTCCTGGAAATGAATTACTAGGTGGACCGCCTGGTGGTGGAGGTATACTATTAGGAGCAGTGGGTGCTGATACCATAGGGGCTATAGTACCTCCAGTTGATTTAATTGATGCCATATTATTATTCAATGTATTAATTCGGGATTCTAAAGTTGAAATTTTTTGGTTAAGAGTTAATAACGACTGATCAACTAAATCAGGGATTCTAAGAATCATTGACATCATTCTTTCAACTATATCTCCAAATGCATTTAGTTTCTCTTCAAGAGGAGCCTTTCTAGTTTCTTGCATGAAATTTGCGAATTCTTCTGCCATTTTTTATTCTCAATTTTTATTATTAAAGAATTATCCAATAATTTTTCTAATAATTATATATTTGAAATGTTTAATAAATTTAAGTCCGTAAGAATTAAAACGCTTCGAAATAAAAAGTATAAAAAAATATAAAAAGATTAAATTAGCTTGATTTAGATACTGAATCTTTTAAAATCGTCCATAAATCGTCTAACTCGTTTCTTACCTCTAAAAATTGATGAATTTTTTTTATTAGTACGTCCCTAGCTATATCAAAATCTCTTTGATAGTCATTGAAATCAGCATCTAATTTTTTTAACTTTTCACCTTCAACTAATTTATTCTTCATTTTTTCAACACTTAAAGCTTTTTTAATAACAGCACTTCTTTTATCTGCTACATCACTTAAAGCATCTGCGAATTCATTTTTTTTCTCAACAAAATATTCTTTTTTTAACGTAAGATTTTTTATCGCGTCAATATATTTATTGTTTACTTCGACGTAACCATCATTTTTATGGATGATATCTTGATATAAATTTACCTCTTCATCTTGAACATTTGATTTCTTCTCTCTAAGTAAGGTTTGCATCTGCTTTATGACGTCTCTAAACGATCTATTTAACATTTCTCTTACTAGATTTGCTTTAGCAAGATTCTCAGCATACTTTTTTTGAGAGTTTATGAGGTCATTTTGTGCTTTTGCTAGTCGTTTTAACTGGCTTACTACCTCTTTTTCGGTTCTTGCTAATTCAAGCTCATCTTCATGTGTAATAATAGGACTCATTTTAATCAATTTATAAAATTTATATTAATTGTTAGTATGTTTTTTATGGTATTACATAGTTATATCTTTTAGTTTTTTATATCGAATCATAATTATATTGGAAATGAAGCTGTAATAATATTATCTTTATAATTTGCCTTTAGAATTGTTGCGTTAATCTTTTTATTCAATAATTCATCTGAATAAATTAGTGGTTTTTTCAATAAAACTTTTATTCCATAATTCTCACCAATTCTACCAATGCATTCACGATTCCAACGTCCTTTTGATACAATTTCTAATTTAACAATATCATGTTTTTTTAAATTAATATTCGAAATTCCTAAGCGCCTATGAATACCAAAATCTAAGGGCCCAAGTTTCAATTTGATTTTATATTTATTTTCTAATCTAGTTAATTGTTTATAAAAATAATCCCATGATTTTGGTCGAATTTTTTTTAATTTTCTCCCAGTTTTATAAATTAGGTACTTCTGGATTCCAATTTGAATTTTTTTTTCAGAAAATCCTGTATCTCTTAGGTTAATAATGAATTTTATGATATCTTCAATATCTTTATCATTTTGCCTTGGAAACCAGACAGGAGCAATTAATACATTAATTTCAGAATTTAATAAAGTGTGAATATTTTCAACAAGTTTTTTCACATTGTATTGCTTACATGCGCATAAATAATTCGCTTTTTCTTCATCTAAAGAGTTTAAACTTATATTTATACGTGTAAGTTTAAGCTTGCTCAGTTTCTTAATAATCTTTTCTGATAATAGTAACCCATTGGTCTGCATTGAAATAGTTTTTATTCCTTCAATTTCCCAAAGTCGATATATTAATTCATACAATTCTGAATATAATAAAATTTCACCATAAGGGGCAATATGAATTTCAATATCATGATTCCCTTTAATGACTATAGCTTTTCTAATTTCTTCAATTAAATAATCAGAATTTATTAAAAAGTTTGTTTCATAATCCCCTGCACTAACAAAACAATATTTACATTTCAAATTACACAAGGTTAATGGTTTTATTTCAATAACATTTGTGCCTCGATCTACTACTCCAATAAAGTCCACACCCATTAGGGGTATTTGCGAACTTTTATCTATATATATTATTTTATTAGTCATATTAAATGAATAATTTCCTTTTGCCTTTACATTTTATATCTTAGAATAGCAACAATCTCTCCCAAATCAATAATTTGTTGACCGGTGGGATGTTCACTACTTAAAATATGAAACTTCCCACCAGAATTTTCAACATTAGTTAAAATTTCTTCAATTTGAAGTTTCTTCTCTTTTGATGTGCCTCTTATCAAAATATCAGCCAGGAATAATTCTTCTATTGCTCCCTTTTTTGAAGCTTTGGATACTTCATTTATTCCAATTGAAATTAAATCAGCATCAGTAGCGAATAGTGTGAAAATTTTTTCAATATTCTCAGTTTCTTGTAATATTTTTACATTTTTCTTTAAATTTTTTAATTTGGACGATTTTAAGGTCTCTAAAATCGCACTTTCAGTACCAGAACTAGCATGGATACTTTTGATTTTTGAAAGGTAATCTGGATTTTTCTTTTCCTTCAGGTATTTAATGAAATTATCTTTAGTATTTCCTGGTCCACATAAAATTATTAGATTAATATCTATGTTTTTGATATTCTCATCAATAATTTTTTCAATATCATCAAAAAATTCCTCATATGCTTTATTTCGATAAGTTTGTTTATATCTTTTTCCTGGAATTGTTTTTCTAATTGTTGCAATTCTATTATGGCTGAAATTAGTTATAAGAGATGCGGTTGCTAATCCTGTTTCAATAGCAATTATTAATAAAACAAAATTTACTTCAAATTTTGAAGATTCTTTTAACCTCCTTATTTCACTTCTTAACCACTTTTCCTTTTTAATTGTTATCTTCTGACCTATTTCGATGTTAAACGTATGATACGTTCCAAAGCTAACAAAATCCTCAGGGCCTTCAATAATAGTACCTTTAATTCGTAATCTGTTTGAAAATTCATGAAAGGAGATTGAATCCACGTTTAATTTTAACCGCATAGGTTTTCGGTCTCCCTTTGTACCTTCCCTTAATATCACTCTTCTAGAGGTACGAGTAGAAATATTATCATTTTTAGAAATAACATTATAGAGTGTCCATAAATCATTTAAATTCTCCGTTTTAACAGTAATCTCTTGATTTTTGTTATCTATCTCAAGAATCTTCAAATATTAAATCAACTTACCTAATTTAGATTTTTCCTAAATTAATTAAGTAATAGATCGTAGAAAAGCTTAATTTTTCATGTGAAGAGTATATAAAAAAAAGGAAAAGGAAACAAAAATATTAAATTTTAATTATTCTTCTCCTAAGGCTGCTTTAATCTTTTCAAGTTCTGCCATGCGTTTCTTTTTTTCTTCTTCTCGTTTTCTTATTTCTTCCTCATCAACCTTTTGGAGAGAAACCCCTTTCTTAATTTCTTCTTGTAATTCTTTATCGATTGGCATTATTCCTCATTTCCTTTACAGTAAATAATTTCTCTGAGGAAATTATAAAATTTAATTTACAGATATTATAATAGTTTTTATTTATAAGTTTAAGTTTATAGAAAAATATTTAAAAATCGATAAAAATTAGAGATCTAATTCCATTAAGTAAGCATTTTCTTGATTTCTATAGTAATTCTCTATTTCTCTTACAATTCGAAAATTAAATTCTTCATATAATTTTATAGCAGTTTTATTTTTTGTCTTTACATTTAAAACGATCTTTTTTATTCCATTTATTTGTCTAACTATTTCTAGTGTTTTCGTTAATAAATAAGAACCATAACCCTTATTTTGGTTTTTTTTGTTAATTAAAAAATTAATTATATTCAACCTGTTAAGATCATCTTGTATGATAATTATGAAGCCTAATATTTTCTGCGTATCTTGCTTTTTAATTAATTTTAAAAATAATGTACTTTGTAAGATCAATTTTTTCATGAATTCTTTTGAAAAAGAATCACTTTTGAAGGCTTCTTTTTCCATTTTCATAATTTTATCCAAATCATCTAAATTAACCTTCTTGATCTCCATCTATAATCAACTCTTGTTTAAATACCTTAATGGGGGTTTTTTCTGTTATTTGACAATAATCATCTTCCCTAAACGGAGTTATTTCTAAAACAAATCCTTTTAATTTACGTTTTTCGAGTAATTCTATGAATTCTTTTTCTAGAGCAAAAGCTAATGGAATTTTTATGTGCTTCTTGTCAAAATATACATACTTTTGAGGAATCCTTATTTCATTCAGTAAAAAATCTTTAAATTCTATTAAAGCCTCAAAATTACCCTCAATTTGAGCATATAGCAATAGTCCTTCTTCTGATACATCTTCATGAGGCATTTTAATTGATTTTGCTCGTCGTAAATATCTTTCCTTTAGCTGCCAAAAATCCTTGGTTCTTATCGGGCAAAAATGGATTTGAAGAGATACATTATTGTAAATCTTTCGCAATAATTCAAGAGCCATCTCATTACTATTTTCTACAGAGGCAATTGATCCTTTATTTAATTTAAAACCCCTTTCCTTTAGATTGTGGCTATTTGGAAAAGAAAATTCAAATTCATTAAGATTTACGAAATCTACTCCAATTCTATCTAAGTAAATTATGAATTCTTCGAGTTCCTTCAAATATTTTTTATTGGGAATAACTGGTACTTCTGCTCCAACAATCATTCCCTTATTTAATGCGGATTGAATCACATTCCATTTTTCTCTAGGAGGATTAAATCGTATCTCATCTAATCCGACTTTGGCCAATTTTAAAGCAATTTCTTCACTAAAATTTAATCCGTTTGTATAAAGATGGATGTGAAATTTTTTACCTTTTCTCATTTTGACGTATTTAATAAAACCTAGTGTCTTTTCAAAGTTATTATCAAAAAGAGGATCCCCACCAGTTATACTCATCCCTTTTGCATTCATTATATTAATTTCATCAATTATTTCTTCCCTAGAATTAATTTTAATTTCATTTGCGAAAGTAAAATCTTTTCCTTTTCTTTCATTGGAAATGGGACAATACCAATAGCAATGGTTAGGGTTTTGACATAATCCATTTATAAATAAAACTGTTTTTGCCCCAATTAAGCACAACCGGCATCCTTTCGGAATACCTCTGCCTTTGATGAAGTATGTTCCTGCTTTTGATTTTGAAACTTTTGATTTTTTCATTTTTGATAGAGTTTTTTTCTGACAATAGATTTCTTATTGGCGAGCTTTTTTAACACAACTTCCGTAGTTTCTTGAATATTTATAGTTCTTTTTAAAAATACTCCAGTTCTTCCACGTTTTTCTCTTTTTAGTAAAACTTTTACTCTTTCATTTATGGTATTTAAACTTATTTTTAACTCTTTTGCTGCTAAATGTTCATTTCCAATAATTGAGTATTCTTCATGGCCCTGTTTATTCGGTTTGATTAAAATTAATCTCTTATCTACCCCGGGCACCCTAACGTTATTTTTTAAATCATTTAAATTTACCCTACCACCAAAATCATAAAATTCTAAGGTACTAATCTCGAATTTAGAAAGGGGAACCGTTATACTTTCTAATTCACTTAAATAAATATATAGTTTTAGTGAGTCATTTGGAGTTGCCATAAGAATTTCTCGAAGATAATTATCAAATCCATATTTATTCAAAATGTATTCAACTTGATAAGAATGAATTAATTGCGTGAAAATAATATCAATATCGCTATCTATATGAACATCACCACGAGCAACACTCCCATAAATAAACGGTTTCAATCCTTCTTTTACGAAAATGGATAATAATTCAATTGCTCGGGATCTTTTTGATTTAAGGAGTTTCCAATTATCTTCTAAATATATCGTTTTTTGGTAATGTTCTCTTAAAATTTTTACTTTTTTCATATGTAAAGTTTTACTTTTTTCAATATATTTTATTTTTTTTCTATAATGTTAATGATAGTACCTAAAAGTATAGTTTCATAATATTTGAAAGAATTTGAAGCTTTTTTAAAGATAAATAATCCCCAATCGGATGTTTTATTCGAAGTAATTTTTTCAATAAATTTTTTCAATGAATGTTTTCTTAAAAATCGATTTATCTTACCACTATAAACTAAACATAGTCGCGATCTTAAATTATTTGAATTTAAAATTTCAAGAATTTGTGTTTTATTAAGTCTATTTAGTTTTGGATTAATCAAAATGAGCTTATTATTATTAATATCGTTGATAAATGGATTATAAATTAGATTTGCTTGAATAAAATTCACAAGATAATACTTTGTGCTTATTTTAATTCTATTTTGATTGAAAAATTCATATAAGGAATTGATTAATTTCATAATATCTTTTTGAATTTCAACCCTACTATTATTATTTTTTGGCTTTTTTAGATTTTTACACGTTAAATTAATTACATCCATTCCATAGCTGCTTATACCTTCAGCTAAAGCGCTAGATAACTTTCCTCTGTTCCTAGATCTAAATAATATTATTGTGGGTTTCGAATTAGCGTTTTTGTTTTCATTCAGATGCTTTGTTAATTCAAATTTTTTAATTAAAATATTTTTAGTCTGAGTTTTAATAGCAGAGCCTTTAAAAAGTATTCTCGATAATCTTTCATTAGATAATGAAAATCTCCATCTATTTACCGTTTTAAATATTCTAACACCTATAAGCAATAGAATTAATAAAATAATTATTATGCTATCTACTAAAATCCAATCTACTCGGAAGATATCAAAAGCCATAAGTATTCATTAGAAATATATTTTTTATTTTACAACTTGATCTATCCAGTTCAAGTACTTTTCCGATCCTTTCTCTATCTTGAATCCTACACATTCAGGATTTTCGTATGAATGAATCTCATTAATCTTGTCAATGAGATGCTTACTATTTCTTTCATTTGTTTTAATTACAAGTAGATGCTCCCCATCCTCTTCAATTCTTCCCTTCCATCTATAGATTGAAATGATATCTTGAATAATGTTTACACATGGCGCAATCTTGTTTTCTACTAATGTTTTCGCAATTTTTTTGCCTTCCTCTAGATTAGGAACGGTAACAAAAAAGATATAATAACTCATTTTAATCCCTTGGTTTATATCCATTTATCTAATATTGTTATACTGATTTACAAGTCTTTTAAGATTTATGATAGATCCTTTATTCAAAAAATATAGTGGATAATAATAAGTTAGCTATAAAATAAAGATAATGACTAATAATTATGAAGACTGGTGGTACAATAAAATCTTAAGAGGGTATGCTAAAGCGCGAAATGAACGTTATGAAACTCTCTGGCTATGTAAAACCCTTAGAAAGCTCATGTTCTTGTTAGATACTACGAATGATACAGCCTTAGTGAAAAATAGTTTAATCATTCTACTTAACCTTATTGAGGACCTTCCCCTAGATAGATTTGAAAAAGCAGGGAAGGATTCAAGGTATCTGTCCAAAAATGAGAGAGCCAAGTTGAAAGAACTTTTAAAAGATACGTTAGTAATATAGTCTAATTAATTTTCTCTATTTTAATGTAATTTCAATAAAAGATAATTTCTTTTCTCCTTCCTAAGCTAAGACTTTAAATTCTAATTTTGCTTTTTTGTATCAAAACTAAATAATACAAAAAGACCCATGTCAACAATTTATTTTACTAAGAATCCGGATAGAAAAAGATTTGTCGCGTCATTATTATCAAGATTTAAAAATAATATCGAAGGAAAGGTTCTTATAAAAGTGAATCTTGTCTCATATGACCCATACCCTACGACAACTCATCCTGAAATGATTGAAGCCGTGTATGAACAAATTAAATCTATTGCGTCAGAAATTATTTGTGGGGATGGTCAAAGCATAGATGTACCAATTAAAAAAATAGAAAATCATCCAATTATAGAAAAATGTAAGGAATTAGGTATTTCTTTTGTAAATTTTTATGAACGTCCTTTTAAAAAAGTAAAAACATCTCGAGGTTTTACATTAAAAGTTTCAGAAATTCCATTTCAGCAGGATTTTATAATCTCTCTTCCAATATTAAAGGATCATTTTACTGTAAAACTTACTAATGCTCTGAAAGATAAATTTGGATATTTAGCAAAGTCCGAACGATTAAAAATGCACACTAAAATCAAAAACATTAACAAAGGAATTGCTGAATTAAACTCTATATTTAAATCTAATTTGATTATTTGCGATGCATTGAAAGTTTTGGTTCAGGCTCAAGAATTTAGGCACGGGGGAAAAGAAAAAGATTTAGGTTTTCTTTTTGCAGGAACAGATTCTATTGCATTAGATTATTACGGTTATAAGTTATTGCAACCAATTTCGATAAAGTTGAAAAATATAGATAATCCGCTACTAATAAAGTATATTAAATATGCTTTAGATTATGGAGTTGGGTCTAAGAATTATAATTTGGAAGAAATTTAATTTCTTCATTATAATATGATCCGGAATTCGATCATAACAAGGTTAATCATTCTACTTAACCTTATTGAGAACCTTCCTCTAGATAGATTTGAAAAAGCAGGGAAGGATGCAAGGTATCTGTCTCAAAATGAGAGAGATAAGTTGAAAGAACTCTTGAAAGATAATTTAGAAATTTAAATTGTATTTGATTTTATTCTTAAATTAATTGAAGAAAATGTGTACTATTTAGATACTATTCTAGAATAAATAACAAAACTCTGATAAATTTACGAGAAAATGGATCTTAAGGATAATTATATTATTAATATAATCAAACAAACCGGTTTATCACGAAGAGAAATTGAGCATCTAATTGCTAAGAAACAACAAGACCTCAAAGAATTCTCTAAATTGAACGTACTATATGTCATTTGTAAAGAATTTGCTATTGATGTTAAGAGTATTTATGAATCCTTTCAAATTTAATCTCTAAATAACCATTTCATAAACTCTACTTTTATTCTTGTACTAAATATCTTAATACACACCTTTTATTTCCCTTGGTCAATGTTGAGGGAACTTCAATCTTGAGATTCGGGTTATAACCTTTCAATATGGAGGTATCAATATATTCGCAGTAAATCTGGCCGTACTCTACTTTTTCCCACTCTTTACATCCATTACAGAAGACACAATCCCTTCCCACGATTTCTAGATTCCCATCAACTATTTTCGGAGTGTATTTTAATGTGCTTTTGGCATCTAAATCACTGTAAATAAAGAAATTTTTTAAATTTAACTCCTCACCTTGTGATTTGACAATCTCGGCTATTCTCCTACCTCTTTCTTCTCCATACTTCTTCACTGCATTTACCATTGCTTCTCTCCCCTTATCTGCAAACTCAGAAATGATAACCTCTGCTATTGTACAGAATAATTGGGCAAACATCGCAAAGAAATGGCTTTTATATTTAAATCCGACTTCTGTCTGACCATTGAGTACCTCAATCAAATCATCATTTGTAAAACCTTCACGTCTTTCTGTAATTTTTCTTAACACCTTTAAATCTTTTGATTTGAATCTTAATAATTTAACATTATTTACAATCATTATAATAGTTTTAATATCTTATCACGATTTTTTACTTTATTTCTGTTTAATAGCTAATTAAAAGGAGTTTAAATTCTTAAAAATAAAAAATTATATATGGAAAAACGTTCCTATTGTGATAGATGCGGAACCTTAATGAATTATGAAATACGCAAAGATTTAAAGGGGGGAACAGCTACTACTTTTACCTGCCCTAAGTGTTATTACCGTTATGAACAAGGTTTACGGTATAATCCCGCAATTAAACAATATATAAGTTATTATAAGTATTCTTAAATTCTCTCAATTATAACTGCGGTCATTTTTTAAGAGAAAAGTAATTGTTTCTACGTATATCATTACAAATTTTGATTTAAGAGTAAAAGTAAAAATAATCTTCAAAAACAATAAACTCTATGAATACTTAATATGGATGAAATAAAAAAGATCATTGATGAATTGGGAATTACCGCCCTTGAGACTAATTTAAAAATTGCTTCAGTCGCAGTTGTGTCTGATACGGGGACTATAATTTTCCAGACAGAAAATTGGGATCTAACCAATCAAACGAACAATATATCATATGTCATTAAAGGAGCCCGCTCATTTGTCTTTAACAATTTAGAATTTTCGGTTGTTGAAACTACTCCTGAAGGAATTATTGGTACCAACAATAATGGGATGGGACATATAATAATCGCTCCTTTTCAAGGAGGTATACTTGTATCATACGCCATGCCTCAAGCAAATCCACCTAAAGCATTATCTTTTCTCAAAAATTTTGCGGTGAGATTGAATGGAAAGGTTTAGAAATTTTATTTCAAATTGTGATTAATCTCTTAAGGTTAAAAGATATAATAGTGATATAATCCAATAGTAAGTAAGTTTTTGATTTGGGGAAAAAAACTGATGAAAATTAAAGGAAGTAAACTGATACATTTTAAATCTATTTCTAAAACTTCAAAGCTTTACCACAATTTTCACAAGTGAGAATCTTTTTCTCTTGCACATTACCACATTTGGGACAAACTGTCTCAGGAATAAATGAAAAGAAATCACGTATCCTTGAAAATATTTGATTTTTTCTTAGTTTAAAAGCCTTAGAGGATTCTTTTTTATATCTCTCAACTACTAATTTTACGACCAGCTTGTATATTTTTTTTTTTGATTTTACCTCTTCTATATAATCATAATTCTGTGTAAATTCCAATGTTAAATCGCCTATTTTTATATTATAAGGCGTCTTAATGAGAGGAAAATCATTAGGGTTTTGCAACATCACATTTCTAAATAGTTTCCTTGCGTTTATAATATCTTTCTGTACTCCTTTTGCTATTGCCCTTCCTATAAGGCTTCCAGCCTTATAAAAAATGGTTTTAGTTTTAATATAGCCAGGTAATATTAATCAATGCTTTAAAACCTCACAAAGTACCTGATAATATATCATATAAACACAATGTTATGATATTAAAACCAGAAGAGTTCGCCGAGTTTATGGCATATAAAGACCAGACCTACAATATGTTTATAGACGCCGTGAACATAGTACGAATCGCTCCCATCAATAAAAATGCATTTGAAAAGCTAGAAGATTGGCCTGCTATAAGCCTTAACGATATAAAAACTACTCTACATTACTCGCATGATAACTTTAAAGACTTCTTAAAGAAACATCAGAAACAACATCTATTAAATTATGTAGAAGATGGCTCAAAAATCACTGATCATAGTGATTCAGCGGACTGATCATAGTTAATAAAAATAACTTTTTTAGAATTTTTGTAGTTATAAAGAAATTTATATTAGAATTATTTTATTTAATATACAATTAAAAATTGTTTTTTGAAAAATCATTTTGGAGTTGAGAAAGCACTATTTTACACAATATATTCATTATAGACCAATATACGGGGATTTGCTTAATCCACCGTAAGTATGGGACGATTGAATTTAATCAAGACCTAGTTTCAGGTTTTTTAACGGCTTTAAAAGACTTTAGTGTTGAATTCTCAAAAGGCAGCGGTGAATTGAAAGTGATTGATATGCGAATTTTCTATCTCCTGTTAGTTTTTAAGGGGGGTATCCTGTGTACGGCTGCGGCTGATAAGAATGATGATGCCAAGATAACCCATAAGGCGTTGAGTGATATTATTGATAAATTTCTTGCTGGATATGGCGAGACCATCAAGAATTGGGGCGGGGATGTCCGTCTTTTTAGGGGCTTTGAGTCGGTAGTTGATGAAATAATGCAGAATGGAAAGATTGCAGAGGTTGAGTTAAAGATTCCGATTTTAAAAATTTTTGAGAAGGATTTTTTAAAGTCTCGGAAGCAAATCGCGAAAAGGGGCTTAGTTCTTACGGAGGAAGATTTACGTCAGTCAAGGGATCAGAAGCCAGGGTGGACATCGAAGCGGTTGCCGAAACAAGTAATCACACAGGGTTTTTTAGACAAGGAAATGTATAAAATAGCGCATTTAGCTGACGGATTTCATACAATAGAAGAAATAGCAGAGCAGAGTGGCAAACCAGAGGCGGAGATACAGGTTATGATGGATGATTTGGATGATCTTGGTCTTTTGAAGTTTATCGAAATACGGTAATGTTTTATGTTTAAATAATTCTCATTCTTCCATTTTTTGACTCTTTACCTATTTTCTCCTATCCTTAATAAACAATATAAGAGAAAAAAGAAAAAGATACAATTATTGGATTGCTAATAGTTCCTTTTTATCAAAATCGTCCGAATTACCACTAGATTCAGTACATTCGGGTTGTACTTATTTTAATTAATCCTTTTCTTCTTCTGAAATCCTATATTTACTAAAAATACCACCAACAAGAGCTAATGCACCCCCTATAAATGGGGCAATAAATGCGAATCCTGGATATTCTATGTAAGTTATAAATATATCATAACCTTCACTATATAAATTATAACCTAAAACAAAAATAATTGGAGCAAGAATCAATATCACACCATATCCAATCAGTTTATTTTCGACATCTTTTATATATTTTCTGCCAACCCTAAGACGATTTGCTATAATTGTAAGCAATATTGAACTGAGAAGTATCAAAATAGTAGGGATAAGCCTTATAATGTAGATAGTAATAAGAACATGAATAGGAGCTAAATAAGCTTCAAAAGCAAACTCTATTATTCCTCCATAATTATTGTACCATAATCCCCACATCCAGTTGTAATATTCATAACCAAATGGAGGAGCAGAGTAAGGACCATGAATCACAGGAGTAAAAATTGATATAATTACTAAGATGCCTCCAACTAAAATTAACACCCAAATATAATTTTTAAATTCCTTTAATTTACATCACTATTCCTTTTAAGGTTTAAAAGAAAATATTTTTCATTTTTCAATAATAAACTTCAGCCTAATCATTTATATATGTTATGATTAATTCAACAATGAAAAAATTATTATATTTCCATTTAATTTTCATTGAAAAGTGACTCTGAATTTACCTTTCGGCACAAAACTAAATCCTTTTAGTTCTACAATGAGAATTTCTAATTCTATTAAAGAAAAAAGAAGTCCAAATTTAATTGTAAAGTTAAGTAAACTTTCTCATCCTCTTATTTTATGACTATATCCCCCTTAATCAATAAAAGGCCTTATATATACCTCCCATTTTCTGATATTTACCTAATTGTAAGGGCTACAATCTTATTGAAAACATTGCTTACACTATATAGTTAAGGTATTTACCCTCTATATCCAGAGAGAAATAGAGAGAGAAATATAATGATAATCGTTATAACGATTATAATGTATAGACCGATTAGTAAAATGCGTTCTATAATAGGATATAAAATGGGAAAAAGGATAATTACAATTGCCACGATAATCACAAGTACCAGTATAGATGTTTTTTTTCTAGATTTTGCTGAATCTTTCATTAGAGTTTTATAGTTAAGTTCTGAGCCACATGAGGAGCAAAAGACTTGTTTTTCAGGAGATATAAAATTTTTTGTGCCACAATTTGGGCATTTAAGTTTTTCATATGAGATACCGGTTTTCTTATCTTTTATTCTCTTATCTTTTCTTTTCAAATCTTTTATTCTCAGATCTTCAAATCTCATTTTTTTATATCCTTATCTGTTATTCTCTTAATAAAAAGCCAAATTTCCCATAGAATTGTAATATTTTTTTGATTTATTAAAAAAAATTAATAGGTGATCAGAAATTGATAATATTTATAAGTTTTTCCTCTTGGAATACGGAAAGGCTTTTTTGTTTAAATAATTCGCATTCTCTTATTTTCTGACTATTTACTTCAAAACAATCAAGTTTTAAAACTGACTAAACTTACATCTTAATTTAGGGTTTCCATATAATGTAGTTGTTGAATTTTTTGTCTATTTCAATTGAATTGAATCTTCTATTATTAGAAAGCATGAAGTTATTTAACAATTCAAAAAAATCCAGCATGTTTTTATAGAATCATGAGTACTAGAAACTTAGGTCAATAGACAAAATATTCAAAAAAAATGACATCAAAAAGATTTTTATCTGAAAAGAGAACGACTCACCAGTCGATTTCGATATCTCCAGCACTTAAGGATTGGATTGAGAGATATGTAAGTGTAAATCGGCAGAAGAATCCCGAGGATGATAGAGTTAGGAGTGTATCTTCCTTTTATAATTATGTGATGGAAAAGGTTATGGATATATTCCAAAAGGGAAAAGGGTTAGATGATTTTGAGAGATTTGTTGATATTGGAATGAGTAGTTTTTATGAGGGTTTTTCCTTTAGAGCGACAATACCCCAACATGAACCATCGTTAGAGAAAAATAGGTATACTGGATTATCGTTTGGAAAGATAACTAGTTATCTATTTAGCTTCAGGAAGTATATTTTAAAAAACATTGACATGCGAGATTTTTCGAGCATCAAGAACCTTCTTGAGCGATTTAAAAATTATGCTTTAGCAAATAAAACTGCGAAAGATTATCGATTTGATGTCATTACAGAAAAGGGGAGCAAATATCCAACTTTAATTTGGGAGATTGTTGGTATTTACAGGAACATAAGTTATGAAAGTTATAAATTCTTCGCGGGAACGCTTGGTTTTATTGGAATAAAGCTAGTGAATGCTATTTACTCTGAGCATGACAATTATTGCAGAATGGATTTAAGACCAACAGATTTGTATTTTGAGGAAAAGATAATGAAAAATAAGAGAATAGAGTTAATGAATGAAAATTTAAGATTCTTTCTAAATTATAGTAGGATTTTGGATGATGATGATTATTTTTTATGGATGAATTTAGCTGAAGAAAAAGAGTTCCTTATTAACTTTAATAATGAGAATGTTTTTATAAAAAAATTAAATTCTATAATAGACGATATAAAAAGGTATAGTGAAAAAGAAAAGTTTGGTTTGAAAATTTTAAAATTATTTGAAAAACTTCATTGGATTGAAATAATCGACAAAAAGAAACTGGCTTTTCGAATTAGATTAGATGATAAGAAATTTCAGCTTGACAGAGCCTTCTTAATTAAAAAACTTTCAGATTATGCAAAAATTTCTAAAGTAGATGACCAATATTTTCTTAAATAGATTATCTTCTATCTCATCTAAGAACTCTTTTTTAATGGTTACTGTTTGTTAGCAAGTTGTTAAATAAATGATCAAAAGGGGTTTAAAGAAATATTATTTTTAAATTAAAGGAAAAAATTTATGATAATTCATTTATTAATTATTGTATTATGAATGTGAATAAAGTTGCTGACAATGTATACGAGATACCACCTAAGACATTGATGGCGCGAGTAGAAGGTAGGATTGAGAAGTTTCAAATGAAAGTGCCGGTACATATCTATGCTAATGAATACATTCTTGAAAAAATCAAATTAGATAGAACCATTGATCAAATTGCAAATGTGGCTTGTTTACAAGGAGTTGAAAAACACGTAATTGCACTTTCGGATGCTCATCAAGGATACGGTTTTTGTATAGGGGGTGTTGCTGGTACAGATGCAGATACGGGAATGATATCACCAGGGGGTGTGGGGTATGATATTAATTGTGGTGTTAGGTTATTGAGAACTAATTTAATGCTTAAAGATATAAAAGCAACGATACCAAATCTATTAGATACAATATTTAAAAATATACCTTCGGGTTTAGGCTCGAAAGGAAAACTTAACCTCAGCTATTCAGACTTAGATAAAGTATTAAACACAGGAATGAATTGGGCTCTAGATAATGACTATGCGATTGAAGAGGATCTTCAACATTGTGAAGAAGCGGGTTTTTTAAAGGATGCTAATGCAAGTTTAATTTCTAAAAAAGCTAAAGAAAGAGGAATTAAACAACTTGGATCATTAGGAAGCGGCAATCATTTTCTTGAAATTCAGAAAGTTGATGAGATATATGATAAATCCATTGCGAAAAAGTTAGGAATAAATGAAAAGAACCAAATTACTGTTATGATACATACTGGTTCAAGAGCAATTGGTCATCAAGTTTGCACCGATTCACTCCGTAGCATAGAACGTGCAATGAAAAAATATAATATTAAGGTACCAGATAGGGAATTAGCTTGTGTTCCAGCAGATACTCCAGAAGCACAAGATTATCTTAGTCAAATGGCTTGTGCTGCTAATTTTGGGTTTACAAATCGTCAATTGATAACTCATTGGATAAGAGAGTCATTCCAACATCATTTTAAGAAGAATTTTGATGAGTTGGGTTTACATTTAATTTATGGAATTTGTCATAATATTTTAAAAATCGAGGAGCATGAAGTAGATGGTAAAAAAATGAAATTAAATGTGCATCGTAAAGGTGCTACTCGAGCATTTCCACCTGGACATCCAGTACTTCCTCAAGAATATAAAGAAATCGGACAACCAGCATTAATTCCTGGTACAATGGGAAGTGCATCATATTTATGTGTGGGAAA
>JAEOSD010000121.1 GCA_016840545.1 Promethearchaeota archaeon | reverse complement strand
AATTCTAAAGTTCACAAAAATTAATTTTATTTTATAGTTATCAAAAAGAAATAAAATAAAAATAATTATTATTATAGTCTATCTATTAAAATGATTTAATTTTATAACAATATATCAATAAATTTTGAAAGTTACGGGAGATTCTTATATGCCAGAACCTTATTATACTATGGATTTAAACCAAATCTATTCTGAATTTCAGACAAATCCCACTAATGGATTATCAAAAGATGATGTACAGAAAAGATTGGAATTATATGGCTTTAATGAAATACCTAAAGCCTCAAAAGGATTTATAAAAATCTATTTAGCACCTTTATTTAACTGGTTAATTGTAATTTACCTAATTGGGGCAGTAATTTTATTTTTAGCAGCATTTTTTGGAGGAGGAAATTTAACGTTTGTGGGAATAACTCTAGGGATCGTTTTTTTAAATTGTTTTGTTGCAATCGTACAACAATATAGAGCAACTAAAAAATTAAAAGCTTTAAGAGAAATGACAGCTCCAACTACAACAGTCATTAGAGATGGTGAAAAGATGGATATACCTACTAAAAATGTTGTTGTAGGAGATCTTTTAGTATTAACTCAAGGAGATAGAATTCCTGCAGATGGGAGAATAATACGAGCATCTAATCTTGAGGTTAATGAAGCGTCATTAACAGGTGAAAGTGAACCAGTTAAAAAATTATATGAAGGTTATGCATTATCTGATATCGAAATCTCAATTGGAGAACGTATTAATATGGTTTTTTACGGAACGTATATCACAACAGGTAATGCAACTGCTATAGCAGTAAAGATAGGCAAAGACACGGAAATTGGTAAAATTTCTCAAGGATTAGAGGAGGCGGGTACAAGCGAAATCCCTATACGTCAAAAAATGAATCATTTTGGTAAATGGTTAGGGTTAATTGTTTTTGGTTTTTGGCTTTTAGTTCTCTTAATAAAATGGGTTGCTGAAGGCACCCCAGAAGTGGTCATAAGTTTAAATTCAGCTATGGATCTACTTCCTTTAAATATTCCCTTATTAGTAACAATAATTTTAGTCACAGGAGTATTTGTTATGGCTCGTCATGGTGTTATTATAAGAAACCTTGCCTCTGTAGATAGTTTGGGACGGGTTAGTGTAGTATGCTCTGATAAAACTGGTACGCTAACTAAAAACCAAATGAGCATTCAATACGTATGGACAAATGGTTCTAATTACAAAGTAACTGGAAGTGGTTATAGCCCTGAAGGTGATATTATCTTGATTGACGACCCAAAAAATCCTGTTTATATAAAGCATATTGAAGAATATCCACAACTCAAATTATTATTAACATCAGGATTTCTAAATAATAATTCTGCGTTAGTTAAAAATGAAATAGAAATTTCAGGTAAAATTATCCCAAACTGGAATGTTATTGGATCTCCCACCGAAGGTGCTTTAATGGTTCTCTTTCAAAAAGGAATGGGTTCATACATGCTTGAAGACTTTGAATATCTTAAGGAATATCCGTTTGATTCAAAAGTTAAAAGAATGACAAAAATTTATAAGAGAGATGGAAAATTTTATTCTTTCACTAAAGGTGCAAGTGAAATACTCATGCCATTATGTAAAAAAATCTTATATAAAGACACGGAAGTGGATTTTATTGATGATATAAAAGAAAAAGTTATAAAAATTGCTGATATATACGCAGCACAAGGGTATCGTATACTAAGTATTTGTTATAAAAAATTAGATGAATTGCCTTCCGAAAATGATAAAAATAGAGAATTGTGTGAATCAGAAATGATCTATATTGGATTTGTTACTATTCTTGATCCCCCTCGAGAGGGAGTTCGTGAGAGTGTAATTGAATGTCATGATGCTGGTGTTGATGTTGTTATGATCACAGGAGACTCACCTACCACTGCAAGGGCTATTGCAAAACAAATAGCTATAATAAAGGAAGATGATGAGTTAGTTGTTGAGGGTAAGGATGTGAAAGAAATCGATTCATTTTACGATTTCAATAAAATTAAGGTTTTTGCTAGAGTATCTCCAGAGCACAAAGAAGATATTATCGAGCAATATCAAGATGCGAATAAGGTAGTTGCAATGACAGGGGATGGTGTGAATGATGCTCTTGCACTCAATATGGCGGATGCAGGTATCGCAATGGGAATTCAAGGAACAGATGTGGCTAAGGAAGCTTCGGATATGGTTATTAGTGATGATTCGTTTAATTCAATTGTTACTGGAATTGAAGAAGGTAGGGGAATCTTCTCTCGTATACGTGTTGTGGTATTTTTCTATATTAGTATTAATGTCTTCGAGGGACTTGTGCAATTCTTTCTAACAGTAATATTGGGATTTCCCTATTTTTTGAGTGAAGCTTTCTATTATCAATGGATTTTTCTAACAATAACTCTCCACCTTTTTCCTGGTTTAATTCTAACTTTTGATAAAACACCTAAAGATGTCATGAAGCAAAAACCACGAGATGCAGAAGAAATACTTTCAAAGAATACTGTTATTCTCTTATTAATATTTGGAATCTTTCTAGCTGCTTGTATGCTTATAACATATTTTACAGTTATTACGGGAGGTTATCCAGTTTTTTTAGAAAATTATGAATTTGGCGCTTTTAATGATGCTTACTTATATTCTTCAGCTACCTTTGCTCTTACACCAGGAGTTACTGTTGCTCAAGCAAAAACCCTTACGATGCTAATGGTCACTCTGTTTTTCTGCGAATCATTCTTAGTATTTCAAATTCGTAGACCGAACAAATCTTTAATCAAAAGTATTAAAGAAGATAGCACAAAATTTATGTATCTCTTAATAGGTTTATTATTTGGAGTGTTCCTAGCATTGATGTATATACCTGGAGTCCAAATCACATTAGCATCTTGGGGCATAAACTTTATGTTCATGTATTTGACTGGATTGGACTGGTTAGTATGTTTCTTCATTTCTCTTATTTGCATTGGTGGTTTAGAATTGGTAAAATATTTTTCTCGTAAGAAAGGAATTTCCTATTAACTTTTTTTAATAATAATTTTGAACTTGACGAAAATTTAATTCTTTTGTTAAATATTTTTCTCTATGCTTAAAGGAGAAAGTGTAAAATTAGCACCCCTCAAAAGGGAATATATTAAAAACTTCCTTGAATGGTTAAATGATCCTGAAATCACCCAATATTTAGATATGTATCGACCTCTTACGCGTGATATGGAAGAAGAATGGTTTGATAATCTTAAAACTAAAGAAAATACAATTATCTTTTCCATTCTGTTAACTGAAAATAAAGGTAATGAAAAATTAATTGGTAACTGCGGAATTGACGACATAAATTGGAAAGATAGAGTGGGTCATTGTGGTGTTTTTATAGGCGATAAAAAAAATCAAGGGAAAGGATATGGCGCTGAAGCATTACGTTTATTAGTTGATTATGGCTTTAATACGTTAAATCTAAATCGAATAGAACTAATTGTTTATGATTTTAATATACAGGCTATGAAATGTTATGAAAAAGTGGGTTTTATCGAAGAAGGACGCAAAAGACAAGCTACTTTTAAGAATGGTAAATATCATGATGTCATATTTATGAGTATCTTATTAAAGGAATGGAAAATTTAATTAAATCAAAAATAAAATAAGTAGAAAAATAATTTTATTCATCTAAATCCCTAAAGTATGGGATAATTTTGTCTCGAAAAATCTCGTAAACTTTATTAGGATCTGGACCTCTGTTCATTATACTAATGTTTGTAGCTCCTGCTTCTTTATATTCTTCTATACTTGATATAACATCATCTGTTGTACCAAGACAATTAAAATCTTGGAGGATAGTCTCGGGTAATTTATCTATATTACTTAAGTATTCTAAGGCTTTTGGATTATCCATCTCAAAATTATGAATATTGAGTCCCTCGGGTAAATTTAAGTTTGAATACGCTTCATTTGTAATTCTAGAATTTAATAAATAACTAGATTTGAAAAATTCACATCTTTTTATAGCATTATTTGGATCATCGTCATCTATTGCGACAAAACAATCATATGCATAGTCAATTTCAGAGGGATCCCGACCAGCATTTTTTGCAGCCTCAATAACTTCTTTTATATTTTTTTTATAAACCCATGGTGGTTGATAAAGTGGATACCAGCCATCTGCTAATTCTCCAGTTATTTGACGCGTTTTTGGACCATTACCAGCCACATAAATAGGTGGATTCTTCTGAATTGGTTTTATTTGAATATATGCTTTTTTTATTTCACCCCAAAATTCACTTTTTTCACTGACTTTTTTCTTAGTCCAAAATTTTCTTAATAAAGTGATATATTCCCTTAGTTTTGAAACAGAATTTTTTCTATTTAATCCATACATATCAATGTTCATCGCTTCACCTGCTCCAATACCTATCATTGCTCTTCCATTAGAAATTACATCTAAGGTTGCAACTTTATGTGCCATTAATGCTGGATGAAAACGATGACAATCAGATACACCCGTACATAAATTGATTTTTTTCGTTACCATAGCTAAGGAACTTAAAAAACAAAAAGCATCATAGCAGTTTCCTGGGCCTGGCGGTAACATAACTGTATGATCAGCGTAAAAAACGCCAAAAAAACCACACTCCTCTGCTTTTTCTGTTCCTTTAATCATTAAATCAAGCCGAGGAGTGGGTACAGGAATATGAAAACTAAATTTCATAATTTTAAACAATCTCCTCTATTAATCTTAAATTTTGTTTTAAAATGTTAATCAAAACATTAATAATTATTCATTTTTTTTAATAAATGTAAAAATTCGAGAGGTTTATAAAATTTTTAGAATTTCTTAATTATATTAAATAAATAGAAAAAAGTGATAAAATGGATATCGATATTAAGATAGGCACAGAAGGGACTTTCATACCTCCATTTGATAGAGGTATTGAAACCATAAATAGAATTGAAGCTAGTGGTTATGATTCAGTTTGGTTTGCAGATCATTTAATGGGGTGGATACCCGAATCAATTTGGAATCCAAAAGATATTGAAATGGCTACAATTCAGAATAGTCCGCATGATTTTTATGATGTATATTCTGTGATGTCAGTTGCGGCTTGGAATACACAAAATATTAATTTAGGTACAAGTGTTACTGAAACTTTTAGAAGACATCCCGCTGTGCTAGCCCAAACCTTCTTAACACTAGATCATATTTCAAAAGGACGAGCAATTATGGGGATTGGAACAGGAGAAGGAGAAAATATTGTCCCCTATGGAATAAAATGGGAAAAACCAGTTAGTAGATTAGAAGAAGCTATAAAAATTATTCGCCTTCTTTGGGAAAATGAAGAGAAAGTTAATTTTGAAGGAAATTTTTGGAAATTAAAAAATGCTATTCTTTCTATAAAACCGTTCAGAGAAAGAGAATTTCCTCCAATATGGATCGCTGCACATGGACCCCAGATGTGTGAATTGACGGGTAAACTAGGAGATGGATGGTTACCCTCAAATTTTGATCCCAAAACATACAAAGAAAAACTAGAAATTATTCAGAAATCTGCAAAAAAAGCAGGACGAGATATGGAAAATTTTACCCCCGGGTTATGGTGTAATATCATTATTGATGAGGATCATAATGAATGTGATAGATTGTTAGAATCTGCTTATGTAAAAAACTATAGTCTTATCCTCTCAAATGAGCATTTTGAAAAATATGGTGTTTCTCACCCATTCGGTAAAGATTTTTACGGACTTCTTGATTACATCCCAACTCAATATGACCGTGAAACTATGCTCGAAGCCTTTGATAAAATCCCAACAAAACTCTGTGAAGAAACTTTTTTACATGGCACCCCAGATGAAATAATATCTAAACTTGAAGAATATGCTAAAGCTGGTTTGAAACATATAGTTCTTTATAACATAACATATAATTGCGATGTTAGTAAGGTTAAAAGCTCTTTTGGATGCATTAAGAAAGTATTACAATATTTTAAGAGTTAAACTTTATAAAACCTAAATATGGAAGACATCAATATATATCTTTTTTGAATTATTTAATTAATCAATACGGTCAGCGATAATAAATACATGATGTTCTGGCACTGCAGGTTCATCAATTCCAACATAGTTAGTTTTAATGATCTTAAATCTGTGAGACTTTAGAAGTTGGTCCCACGCTTTTATTTTTAGAAAATTAAGAGGAACATTGATATCTTCATCTCCAATAACTCGATTGTAAAACCAATCAACAAAACTATTAGAAATTCTAATTTTTTCTTTCTCAATATAAGCTTCCTTGATTATTAAACGTTTTTTAGTTACTCTAGTCGCTTCATCCAGAAGATGCTCGGGATCATCTGCATGATGTAAAACTGTATAGAGAATGGTAGTATCCACCTCCTCATCAGTTAATGGTACCTTTTCATTTGAATTATATAAAATTAACGGTAGGTTTGTATAATTATAATCTACAACGTCTACTAACACAACTTCTTTATCTAATTGTTCTTTTATCTCTAATGCTAAAAGACCATTTCCTGCACCTAAATCAAGAATTTTCTTTCCTACTATATAATCTCTAATATATTCAAACCTTGATTTTACATTTTCTAATTCTTTAGCTTTTATATCTTTATCATTATCAACGTGTCTTCTAATAAACTTTCTCAGTGTTTCTTCAACTTCAATAAGAGGCAATCCTTTTTTCAGACCCTTTGATATGGTTCTACTTACATATAACCAAAATATGTTTCGTTTAAAAAAATTTACTTTAACAGATTTCATTGAAGTTAATAGTAATGAACGGATTTCATTTAAATTGTGCTTGTCTTCTATACTTTTCTTAGAAAATATAGGATATATGACATTTTCAACTACTTTGATATCATTTGGATTGTCTAATTTGTGAAATTGAATTATCTCTTCTTGAATCATTTATCTGACATATCCATAAATTTTTAAATAAGTGAGTATTTACTCATTTATAAACTTTATGAGTAATTACTCATTTATTATAATTATAATGTCAAGTAAAAAATTTTCAAGAAATAAACAAGAAAAAATCAACCAGATTTATGATACATTTTTTAATCTAATTTTAAAACGTGGATACTCCAAGACAAGCACGAATCATGTAGCAAAATCAGCTAATCTCAGTATTGGTACAATTTATAAATATTTCCCAAAGGGAAAAGAAGATGTTATAAGAAAATATTTTGAGGAATCAATGAAAACTTTCTTGGATGACCATAATTTAAGTAATATGAATGATAAAAATGTGAGAGATTTTCTCAATCATTTCGTATTAGATTTATTTATGAATCACCAAGAAAATAAAGGATATAATCTTGCTTTTAGATCTGCTATACAATCTGATAAAAAATTGCTTGACAACCATAAAACAAAAGTAATCAACTTTTTTAGGGAAATTGTGCAGATGTTGACTAAAACCAATGAAAATTTTAAAAATATATCTGAGAATAAATTGGTCGATTTGTTTGTTTTCATGTATAATCTTGTTAATGCCATTATATATCATCATTTATCAGTAATGGAATTATTTGACTCAAATGATAGATTTATCGATTATGTTTCAAATTTAGTGGTTTTTTCATTAAAATATTATTTCAACAAAGATCATAAGGAGTTAATTTAATATTATGATTAGAAAATGTTATTATGGATAAAAGATGAAAAAATAACATTATTTCAATCCTTGACAAAAAGAATCCACATTTTTAGGAAGAACATTATGATTATAGCCCCCTTCTAAAAGAGCATATCTCCTTCCTTTACATAATTTCTCAGAATATTGTTTCATTAATTCTCCAAGTTTTAAGTAATCTTCTGGATATAATAAATGGCCCCAATCATCAATGCCTTGATCAAAACCTGCACTCGCAACAAAAATATCAATATTTTTTAATTGCTGCATATATTCCTCAACTTCCTTAATATAACTGGAAGGGCTATTAGAATACGGGTTCAAAATTTTAGCACAGAAATCATCATCTCTGTTTTTTAGGATATTTATATTACCATCACCTGTGTGAAGGTCAAAATCTAACACAAATGCTGATTTTATTTTTCCCTCAGAAAATAACCTCAACAGACTTATACTAATGTTATTAAAAAAACAAAAACCCCAACATGAGTCCGCCGAAGCATGATGTCCCGGAGGTCGTATCACAGCAAAAGTAGGGTTTCCTTTATATCCTTCTTCTGCTGCTAAAATAGCGCCCCCTGCAGCGAGTGAAGCTAGCTCAAATAATAGGGGATCTCGTTTGATAGATCTTAGGTGTTTTTCTGTATGGGCTCTGAGGATATCCTCCTCTAGAGCAGGCTCAGGTTTTATAAAATCATAATCTGATTTACTTCTCATTAAATTGATAATTCCTTCAAGTCGTCCTGCTTCTGCTGCTGGATCATAAGTATAACTTGAATTATAATACCTTTCATGAAATACAATTTTCATTTAAAAATCACATTTTGACGATAAAATTTAGTAATAAATTGATTTCTAAGTTTTAAAAATTTCTTATAAATATAGATAATATTGAAAAGAAAAAAATATTAAAAAAAGTCATCTGATCTTGGACCTTACTTTTCTCTTATAGATATAGACTCCTAGAGCTATACTGATGACACATAAAGCAAATATGCTACACACAACTACAACTACTACTTCTAGATGAGGAGGCGAGTTTTTGGGAGAAGAGTAGAAATTCTCATCTATTCTTACAGATTTCACTAACATATATCCCTCTACCCCTGTCATATAACTTATATTAAATAACTCAAATTTTGAATGACTCAAAACATCTAAAAGATTAATTTTCTTCTGCTTTTGATAATTTTCTCCGTAATTAAAATAGGCATCAAGATTCACGGGATCAAAAATATTGCTATAAAGGGTAGTACACTCACCATGCATATGGACCGCATAAAGAATGTCTGCACAGGCTTGTACAGTAAG
>JAEOSD010000120.1 GCA_016840545.1 Promethearchaeota archaeon | reverse complement strand
GCGACGTTAATTTTTTTTTTAGACGCATATCTCATAAGATCAAATATATCATTCCGAAGAAGAACTTCACCACCGAAAAAAGTCAGAATGTAATTTTTTGCTTCTGATAATTGGTCAATGATAGTACAAGCTTCATCGAAGGACATTTCTTGCAAATCTTGGTCGACAAAACAATGAGTACAATTTAAATTACACCTTTGTGTTACGGACCAAAATACAACTGGCGGACCTATAGGAATAGTTGGCATTTTAAAGCCATATAAACCACACCCTTCTATATAAGATAAAGCTAATCGTTTTAAAGATTCGCTGTTTCTCAGTATCTCTCGAAATCCTTCTTTGGGCATATTTAAACTGCTACTTATAACATTTAACACAATGGAAATCAGAGTTGTAAAAAATTTAGTTTTGAATTTGCATTTATTACACTTAATCTTTTTTGTGATGTAATAATCGATAAAGATTTCAGAGAATTTTCGCTTACAAGAGGGACATTGCTTTATAAATAGAAGAAAAAATTTTGTAATATGAAATTTATTTATTAAATTTGATAATAATAAGTCTAGACTTATGGCTTTGGGCTTT
Organism: Promethearchaeota archaeon; assembly: GCA_016840545.1. Lineage (GTDB taxonomy): Archaea > Asgardarchaeota > Lokiarchaeia > Sigyniarchaeales > SOKP01 > SOKP01. The sequence goes on along the minus strand of JAEOSD010000120.1, from coordinate 8,419 downwards.
AGTTTTGCATCATAGATTCTTTTTGGGAATTTTTTAGTTTCATTTTCTAGTAATTGAGTACATATTGATTTTGAATAAACTTTTACCAATTTAGCTCAACAGATAAGATTTTATTATTTTAAACTGATAAGTGAAGAATTAGTTTTTAAAATATTTAAAACTATAATTCGTTTAAATTAGTTGTTTAGTTTTGTCATCGTTCCTTTTTTTCAAGCCACCATTGACCTAATAATCTTTATTTTTTTATTTTTTATATCGTATAATTAAAAAATTAATCAATTTGATTAATAAAAAGAAGCAAATTATCCAAATTGCGCAATCAAAAAATAAATTAAGCCGAGAAACCTCAAGTGGGGCACTAGGATATACTGCTTGACTTAGCCAATAAATTGGGTAACCCCATTTCTGAGTGCCAAGTAAATCTCCTGTTTGATAAGGAACAAAACCTAAAATAATAGTTAATATAATCCCGCTTGTTATTGAAATAATAAGAATTAATTTATTTTTCATGAATCTAGCAAAAATCTATTTTATTTAAGATTTTCACCAAATTTTTTCAAATGTCAAAATAAAAAAAGAAAAATAAATTAAGTTATTATTTTAGCTCTATCTCTAATTTATCTATGATTTCCATTAAATCTAATACTTCAAAATCATAATTGTAGTCATTGTTGGCGTCACTTAGATTTCTGTGACAGAAAGGGCAAGTAGACGATATTATAACCGCTCCAGTCTCTTTTGCTTCCTCTAATCTTTCTTTTGAAATTTCTATTGACCATTCCGGATAACCAATTTTTACACCACCACCTGCCCCACAACACCAAGCAAAGTTCCTGTTTCTTTTCATTTCTACTAGCTTTAAACCAGGAATGTGTTTATATATTTCACGAGGAAGCTCATAAACGCCCATATGCCGCCCTAAATGACATGGGTCGTGATATGTGACTGTATTATTATATTCAGATTTAAATTCAATTTTTCCCTTATCTAATAATTGTTTAACTAATTCGAGCGTATGAAAAACCTCGAATTCATAAACCTCTCCAAATTTTTCAAAATCTTTCATGAACGTTCTATAACAACCAGCACAAGAAGTTATTACTTTTGAAGCTCCAGAATTTTTAATTTGAGTAATATTATAATTCATATAGTCTTTAACAATTCCCAATTGGCCTGTTCTTATCAATGGACTGGTACAACAGTGTTCATCAATTAGAGTAAAATCAATGCCTACTTTTTTTAAAAATCTGAGAGTAGCATCTCTTATAGAATGCTGCCTATAGTTTGACGTACAGCCAATAAAATAGACCCATTCTGCTTTATCTGGAAGATTATACTTTTCTTTTAGTTTTTTGTTATCAGAATTTGGTTCTCCATATGGATTACAATTTTCTTCACAACGAGATACTAGAAATTCTTGATTTTTTGCGGGACCAATATGCTTAACCGCTAATTCTCTAAGCGCTTCAATCATCTCTACGATATAATCTGCATGTGGTGCTTGACATGCGTCGACACAAGCTGCACAAGTTGTACACGCAAAAACAGGATCTATTAACTCATCATCCCAGTTTAATTCTCCTCTTAACACACCACGAATTATCCTAATACGCCCACTAGGCCAATAAGATTCAAAAAGATATTTCTCACCAGAAGGACATATTTTCTCATAATTTTTATATCCATATTTACATGTTGAACATTTAATACAATAATCGAAAGCCATTTCAAGAAAATCTTTCCCATATAAACTCTTATCTATTTCAACCATTATAGATTCCACCTTCCTGGATTAAAGATATTATTTGGATCCATGCAACTTTTTATTTTTTCAAATAATTTAATCCAACCGGGATTAATTTTCTTTCTCATTTTTTCCGTCATCCAATTTGGTGTCTTATAAGGGATACATCCGGCTTCCAAACACATATCAGTAATTTCTTCCATGATTTTATGAACATATTCTTCTTCTTTATACTTATTATAGGGAAGAATTGGGCGAAAGATTCCATAATGTCCATATTTCATAATTTTTCCATAAAGGATTGGGCTATGATAATCATATTTTTGGAATATAGCATCTGCTTTCTCAATTAATTCCTCAAATTTATGAGTTGGTGCATAACTCCCAAACCATGTAAGTCCTGATCTTGGGACGGTAGGAAGAATAACTGCGGGTAGATCATAAGCACATCTAACTCTTAAATCAAACACTTTTGCAAAGTCATCTAAATCTAATAATAGAATTTTTTTTCCTTTTTTATTTAATTCTTCAATGATATTAAATAAGAGCTTCTTTTTTGCTTCGAATAAATCCTCTGTTTTAGCAGACATCGGCATAATTGTAATAAAATCAGGTTCTCCAGGAAATTTTTTAGGATTTTCAAGCTCAACGGCCAATTTAACAGCTTGTATATTGAAAAAGGAGATATCGTCTACAGCTTCAGACTTTCCTACTTCTCTTAAAACATCTGCTATGTCAGTTAGACCAAAAATAGTAGTAACATATGCTTTTTGGAAAGGATCATTCGGCCATAATTGAACCGCACATTTCGTAATCAATCCAGTGGTGCCTTGCCAATTCACAAACAAACCTAATAAATCTGGCATAGGGTAACGAGACCACCAAGAATCTGGATCAGAGTCTTCCAAACCATAAAAGCAAGATCCAACCCTTGCAACTGTTCCATCGGCTAAAATCACCTCAAAACCATTAATTGAATCACCCATAGAGCCAATCTTGCACGATAAACTATTCATGCCACTTAAAATAGCATTTCCTACTACTCCAGCGTATGGAGGAGCATAAGGATAACTATATCTCAAGTGTGGATGATTTTCATCTAAATATTTTTTTAATTGACCAAATGTAACGCCCGGTTCAAGGATAGCATACATCATAGTTTCATTAATATGTAGGATTCTATTCATTTTTTTACCAAAATCTACAATAATACCTCCCTGTTCTGGTATAGTAAGGCCACCCACGTTATTTCCTGTAATATATGGCACAATTGGGATTTGATTATCATTACAGTATTTAACTAATTCTACAAGTTGATTATTGTTTTCTGGAATAACTATGAAATCAGGCATACGAGGTTTACATTCGGTCATATCATAAGAATAAGGGTATAAATCAACTTGTTTAGATGTAACATTTTCAGAGCCAAAAATATCTACAAGTTTCTTAAATATATCCTCCTTACTAACTTTTTCAAATATATTCCTCTCTTTTATTTGAGTCATTCTCATTTCCTCATCTAGTTTTTTTATTTAATTCATAATAATTTTGGTTTTCTTGTTGAGCAACCCTCTGCAAACTTACCATAAAAATACTATAAAATTTGGCTAATTTGGAGCTATCTTGACCTAATCCTTCAATTTCCATATGTCCTTCCTCCATAGCGAAAAAAGGGTTTATTCTCTCATATGCCATATCTAACATAGCGTTAATGTGCATTTTAACCTTCAAATCAGGGATTTCAACTTCGCCTCTTTGGAATTGTATTTCATCTCCCTCGAAGATAACTGTTACAGGATAAAACGGTTCCACGTAAATGACAATTTTCTTATTCCAATCATGAACAAGCTTGTAAAACTCCTTCTCATCTTTTCTCTTGGAAAATATATTATATAAAGCGATAGAAATCAAGTCTTCTGGTTCTTGTATTGAAATCATTTTTATATTCATCTTGGCTTTTACTTTAATAAAAGTATTTTCAATCTTAAATTATAAATAATTAAGTATTTTCAAAATAAATTGATTTCTAATATAAAAGAAAGTCGAAATACTGTAATAAAAGAAAGTTTAAAATTAAGGGAACAATCCTCTCAATTCATGGGATTTTGCAACATTTGAAATTGCTATCATGTAAGCAGCATTCCTAAGTGAGCAATTTTGCTCTTTTGATAGGTTCCAAACTTTTTCAAACGCTTCCAGTAAGATTGTTTTCATTTCTCGATTTACTCGTTCCAAATCCCAGAAATAAGCATGAATACTTTGAATATATTCAAAATATGATACAATTAAAGCTCCACTATTTGCTAAAATGTCAGGGACAACAATGATTCCTTTCTCATCTAGAACTTTATCTGCCTTGGAGGTTACAGGTCCATCAGCGCCCTCAAAAATAATTTTACAATTAATATTATCAACATTTTTACTTGTAATTTGATTTTCAATAGCGGCTGGTATCAAAATATCACATTTAATATTAAATACATCTGGAATCGAAATGTTTTTAATCCCATCTGCCTTAAAATATTTAAATTGCTTTCCTTGTTGCTTCCATTTTAGAATGTTGTTTGCTATTTCTAGACCTTTTTCTGAATAAATTCCACCTGTACTGTCAGTAACCGCCAGAATCTTACAACCTTGTTCATGGAGAATTTTTGCGATTACACTACCTACTTTGCCAAATCCTTGTATTACAACCTTTAAAGACTTTAAATTAAAATTTAGTCTTTCAGATAGTGCTTGTAAAATATAATACATACCTCTACCTGCAGCTTCGTCCTGTCCTACCGTACCTCCTATCTCCAAAGGTTTACCAACAGCGACACTTGGCACAGATCTTCCTTTTTGCATTGAATAGACATCCATCATCCAAGCCATTGTCTCTTCATTTGTGTTCACATCAGGGGCAAGAATATCTATATCAGGACCAATCATATTTATTATTTCGGCTGTATATCTTCTTGTAAGCCTCTCTAATTCTTTTTTAGATAAACTCTTTACATCAACCCGTACTCCGCCCTTAGACCCTCCTAATGGGATTCCTAATAATGCGTTTCTAAACGTCATTAAAAAAGCTAATGCTTTAATATCGTCAAGTGTTAAATCGGGCATATATCGTACGCCTCCCATTGCTGGTCCACGAAGAGTGGAGTGATGAACCCTGTATCCTTCATAAATTTTAAGTGAACCATCATCCATAATAATCGGAATGGACACGATTAATGAACGTTCAACACGTTTAAGATATTCTATAGAATTAGGATGTAGATTAATTAAATGAGCAGCAATTTCTAATTGTTTTTTCCGAGTTTCGTATGGATTGGGTCTTGAAAGCATTATTTCACACTTATTATATATTTTTTATTTATAATTCCTTATAAATTTACCAAACAATATTCAACAAATTTAAGAGGGTCTATGGCACATCCCCCCGAATCTAAGCCTCCCAGTTCATTTAGTATGCTCTCATCAATTGGATTTTCATTAAGCCATAAGCCCTTCAAGTTCAATAAAGATTCTAAACCTTTAATTTTAGATATTTCATTATTACCTAAATCTAAAGTCTCTAGTTCTTGAAGGGTTTCTAATCCTTTTATTACAGAGATTTGATTTCCAGAAAGAAATAATTGATTTAATTTTACCAAAGGATATAATCCGCTTATTTGACGTATTTTATTATCTTTTAAATTTAATACTTGTAAATTTATGCAATTCTCCAATCCTTGGATTTCTTCTATTTGGTTTGAAGTAATCTGAAAAGTATTCAGGTTTTTAAGTAAGTCTAATCCTTTTACTTCTGTTATTAAATTATCATTAAGATATAATTCTGTAAGTTCAATTAAGTTATCCAAGCCTTCTATATCGGTTATTTGGTTTCCCGCAAGATTTAAAACTTGAAGCTTTTCCGAATTTTCAATCCCCTCTATTTTCTTAATTTGATTTCCAGCTACCCAAAGAACTTCTAAATTCCCTAAGGAATCAAGTCCTTTTAGTTCAGTAATCTTATTCCATGAAAGATCTAATTTTTGAATTGCTTCTAAAGTATCTAAGCCTTTAATTTCGCCTATTTGATTTCCTCGAAGATATAATTCTTTTAAATTAACAAGATGTTCTAATCCTTTTATTTCAGTGATTTGATTTGAGATTAAGTGTAGAATTTGTAAATTCTCTAATTCATCCAAACCTGATATATCAATTATACTATTACTTCCAAGGTTTAAGATTTCTAATGATATTAGATGTTCTAATCCTTTAATTTCAGTTAGGTCATTTGAGCTTAATTCAAGATTTTTTATATCAATTGATTCTAATCCCTTAATTTCAGAGATATCCTCGATGCCTAATAATCCAAGATCAAGGAAATCTTCCTCAACTCCATATTTCTCACCCATATATTCTACATAACTCATAACATTCCCATGACTAAAAATAACTATTTAAATAAAAATGGAAGCTCTGAAAAATATATTAATTCATATAAAATTTATAATTTATCTTTATAAAATTAGAATTTCGCTTTTTCAATTTTTATTTTATAATTCAAAAATATAAATGGTTTAAAGCTCTTTCTTAAATGGATTTAAAATGCTAGTTTGTGGAAATTGTGGCACAATAATTTCTGGTAGCAATGAAGGATATCTCTTTTGTCGTTCCTGTAATAAGATTACTTACTTTATGTCGTTTAAGTTTAAGTGATAGAAAATACACATCAAAAATATTTTATAAACAGAATGAGGCTTGTATTAAAATATGAGATACAAGCTGACGACCCTGCGAGGGTAATTTCTTGAACTAATTTATGAAATATTATTATTTTTAAGATTTGAATTATCCAGATAAAATTTTAACATATAACTATTTCTGTATTAAAATAAGAACTTTTTAAAAGTCAATTCTATAATTATTTAGTATGAAGGTAGTATCATGTAAGGAATGTGGATTTTCCATTGAAAATAAGAATCCTGGAGTTTATTATTGCGAAAATTGCGCTAAAAAAATGAAATTTTTTACGGTTCAAGCTTTTTGCGGCGCAAAACCTAATAGTGAACTCTATGAACATGAAGAAGCTTCATAAAATTTAATAAAAAAAGCCCTTTTTCTCTTAATTTTTAATTTTACTGTGCAATAATATTTTATAAGACCGTTCTTTCCATATAGTATGACAGAAGCATTATATATGGAAGATTCTTATCTGAAGAAATGGGATGCGAATGTTGTTGGTGTAAAGGAAGGTAAATACATCCTGCTAGATAAAACTGCATTTTACCCTAAAGGAGGAGGTCAACCTTGGGATGAAGGTTATATCGTTAAAAATGGTAATAAGTTCAAGGTTGTTTATGTTGGTAAGTTTTCGGGACAAATAAGTCATGAAGTTGATAAACCCGGACTTAAAGAAGGTGATCAAGTCTCATGCGAAATCGATTGGGACCGTAGGTACACCTACATGCGTTATCATACTGCTTCTCATTTAATTTCTAATATACTTTTTCGTAAGGCTAATGCAAAAATTACTGGCAATCAAATTGGGTTGGATAAAACAAGAATGGATTTCTCCATGAAAGATTACTCTCCTGAGAAATTACGAGAATTTATTAAGGAAGCAAATAAAATTATTCAGCAAAATTTGCCAATAACAATTGATTATATGTCAAGAGAGGAGGTCATGGCTAAACCAGAACTCGCACGATTAGCTATGGGACTACCTGAAAAGATTAAAGAATATCGAATTGTTAGAATAGGAGATATCGATGAACAAGTAGATGGGGGAACTCATATCAAGAGTCTTAAAGAAATTGGTGAAATAGAAGTTACTAAAACTGTAAATAAGGGAAAAGATAACCGGAGAATTTATTTTATTCTCAAATAGTTAATTTACTTTTTCTTGAGCCATTTTCTTTACCCTTTTTTGCTTTTTAACTATAAAAATGATAAGTAGAAAAAAGTTAATATTCGAACTTCGTGAAAAGTTTCGAAGCTAAATCTAAAAATTACTTTATGTGATCAATTTTAGTTAGCACCAATTTAAAACACAAAATTGCTGCTATCATGAAATCTTATGTAAAGAAATCAATTAAAAAAAATGGTTGAAAAAAAATGAAAATGAAAACAAAATCAAGTCTATTAATCGGAATTTTAACATTGGGAACAATTTTAGGATTTTTTGTTTTAACAGTGGGAATCACACGCGCTAGCGATATCATTATTGTAGATCCAACATATGTAGATGATACCGCAAACATTCAAGCAGCATTAGATGCAGCAGGTCCAGGAGATACTGTTCAACTAGCTGCTGGTCAATTTTATACGAATGAAATTTTAGTTGAAGATTTCTGTGGTACATTTAAGGGGACAGGAGAGGATACTAAAATTGATGTCCTTAGAGGATTAGATCCTTCAAACCCAGGAGTCTCTCCTGACTATCTTACTTATAGTACTCACTTATTTACATTTTTCGGAGGAGATGTACATATCTCGGATTTAACATTTGAGATTACGCCTTATGAGCCTGCTGTACCATGGGGTCCTAGTGATCCGCCTGATTGGTACGATTTATTAGCGGTTATTTTAATAACAGGAGATATAAATTCCCGAATTGAAAATGTTAAATTTACTGGTCATGAAGGCACAGCACTTTATCCAGACTTCCATCCTCTTTTTTCGGTAAAAAGTTATAACGTT
>JAEOSD010000218.1 GCA_016840545.1 Promethearchaeota archaeon | reverse complement strand
ACTAAAAGATATAATGATGCATTAAGATGTTTAGAAAGAATATATCGTATAGCAGATGAATCTGAGGATGATTTATGGAAAGCAGTTGCTTTATTGAATATGGGTATAATAAATCGAGATCAAACAAATTACGATAAAGCTTTAGAATGGCTCAAAAAATCGCTTCAAGTACAATTTAAAATGAAGAATATTGAGCAACAAGTTGCTGTATTTAAAAATATCGGATTGGTTTATAGCAACTTGAATAATTCTGAGGAAGCTCTAAAATATTTAACACAAGCCTTAAAAGCAAATGAAAAAGTTAAAAATTTTCAAGTAAAATCAGAAATTCTTAACAATATTGGTCTAATTTATCAAAATCAAGGAAATTTTACGGAGGCATTAAAAAATTATGAATCTGCAATTAAGATCAATGAGAAGTTAGTTAATTTAAATGAAAAAGCAGTTAATCTAAAAAGTATTGGTAAAGTTTATTATTCAAAAGAAAATTATGAAGATGCATTAAATTATTTAGAAGAAGCTTTCACCATCAATGATAATTTAGAGAACCTGAAAGAAAAAGCTGATATACTTAATCTAATAGGGTATATATATCATTTAAAGGATGACTCCTTATTAGGATTGGAAAAATGTAATGAAGCTCTGAATATCTTCGATAAATTGCAAAATATTGAAGGTAAAATGGATTCTCTTAGAAATCTCGGGATTATTTATAGAGATCAATGGAATTATTCAAAAGCTTTAGAAAATTTTGAAGATGCTTTTCAGATTGCTGAAGAATATGGAAAAGTTAAAACAAAAGCAGAGTTATCAAATCAAATTGGTCTTATCTTTCAAAGTCAAGATAAATTTTCTGATGCTTTACAATGGTTTGAAGATTCATTAGGAATTTTTGAGGATCTAGGCGATCTTAATGGAGAAGTTAAAGTCTTAAAAAATATCGGCCTAATTTATAAAGATCAAAGAAACTTCTCTAAAGCTTTAAATACTTTCGATAAAGCATTAAAAATTTTTGAGGATTTAAAGGATAGAAATAGTAAAGCAGATTATCTTAATGTGGTGGGTTTAATTCACTTGGAACAACGAAGATTTACGGAAACATTAAGAAACTTTCAGCAAGCGTTAAGTATTTACACTGAGTTAAATAACCGGGAAGGAAATGCTGATACATTAAAAAATCTCGGATATTTCTATCAAGAACAAGCAAATTTTACTGATTCTTTAAATAGGTATAAAGATGCTCTGGTTATATTCGAAGATTTAGGATTAGAAGAGAAAAAAGCTGAAATTCTTAATAAAATTGGAAGTATATATCAGGATCAAGGAAATTATTCTGAGGCAGCAAAATTGTTTGAAAAAACACTTGAGATTTATGATAATGCAAAAAATTTAGAAGGCAGAATCGACACACTTCATAATATTGGATTAAATTATCATTATCAAGGAGATGATATTAGTGCTTTAGAAAATTTAGAGGATGCGGTTAAAACTTGTGAACAAATAGGTAATTTACAGAAGAAAGCTAATTGTCTAATCTTTGTTGGAAGTATTTATAAAGATCAATGGAATTTCTTAGAATCTTTAAGAAGATTTGAAGAAGCCCTTTTGATTGTGGAACAATTGAATAACTTCGAAATACAACTTGAAATCCTTAATATAATTGGAAAAATTTATCAAAATCAGAAACATTACCCAGAAGCTATCAGAAGATTTCAAGATGCCCTTTATGTAGCAGAACAGATTGGAAATCTTGAAATAAAAGCAGATGTTTTAAATAGTATTGGTGATATTTATTATGATGAAGAATCTTATTCTGAAGCTCAAAAATGGTTCGAAGATGCTTTAAAGATCGACGAACAATTAGCAAATTTAAAAGGAAAATCAATTCGTTTAACCAATATTGGTAATATATATTTAATTCGAAAAAAGTATCCTGAGGTCTTACAAAGATATAGAGAAGCTCTTGAAATCGAAGAACAAATAGGAAATTTATCTAGAAAGGCTACAATATTAAGAAACATTGGAATGATTTATTACGATCAAACCCATTATTCCGAAGCTTTGAAATGGTTTGAAGAATCATATACAATTTTTTCTGAAATAGAAAATCTTGAGGGTGTAACGGACTGTTTTAATAGTATAGGATTAGTTTATAAAGACTTAGGAAACTTTAAAGAAGCTCTTAAATGGTATCAGGAAGCACTTAAAACTGCTGATAAAATTTATGATTATGACAGAAAAGCTAATTTACTTAATGAAATTGGTTTGATATATTATCAGAGAGGCATATATAGAGATGCACTTAAACGATTTAAACTAGCTCTAGAAATTTTTGATGATACAGGAAACCTTATTGGAAAAACATTTAGTTTAAATAAAATTGGTCTGATATATCAAGATCAGGGTAATTATAATGAAGCCTTAAATTGGTATGATAGAGCAATAAAATTCTATAAAGT
>JAEOSD010000119.1 GCA_016840545.1 Promethearchaeota archaeon | reverse complement strand
AGGGATTATTGCTGAAAATTTAAGTGGGAATTATTCAGAATTTAATAGTGATGAATATTCCTCAATGTGTGCTTCCGTTTTAGAAAGTGCTTTAGGCCTAGGAAAGACTATAGGAGGAAAAAAGTTTAATAAAATTATTGCTGAACTGGATAAAGATACTATAATACTAATTGAATGTGATGAAAAGACGTTTATTTCATTTGTACTAAATGAAAAATCACAGATTAATCCTATCTTAGAAAATATTGAGAATTATATTAGGAAAATAATATTCCTATATTAAAATTCTCATATTCTAAGAAAATTATATATTCTAATTTCACGAATTAACCATATATTAATTAGAAATTATTAGTAATGGAATTTATTATGAGTGAAAAAAAATTCTCAATGTTAGGATTTATTGAAAATATCTGTAATGAAATAGGACCTCGCCTTGGTACTTATGAAAATGAGAAGAAAGCAGGGCTTAAAATCAAGGAAATTTTAGCTAAAGCTGTCGATGAAGTAGAAATGGAAGATTTTACTTGTCATCAAAAAGGTTTTCTTGAATTTACAAAAATTGCTTTTGTATCCAGTGTTATTGCTACTGTAATTTTCTTTTGGTTTCCTATTATTAGTATGTTATTAGAATTCTATGCAGTCTCCACATTTATCTTTGAATTTCTTCTTTTAAAAGAATATGTTGACTTCTTCTTTCCAAAAAGAACAGGTACAAATATAATTGGTAAAATCAAACCGTTGAAGGAGAACAAAAAAATTATTGTGATTAGTGGCCATCATGACAGTGCATACGAATTTCCATTATTTGAAAAATATAAAGAAAAATTTGATATATTAGCTTATTCTACCGTAGGATTGATCTTAATTAGTGGAATTTTATCCTTGATTGAATTCTTCTTAGATATATTTAATCTATCTTTTCTTATTTTAACATTAATATTTTTAACCTTTCTCATTATAGCTTTAATATTGTTGGGTTATATTGCTTTTAGACTCCACTCAAAGAATATAATTTTGGGAGCAAATGACAATTTATCAGGAGTTGCGGTTATGCTAGCGTTAGCACATCATTTTTCTTCTCAACGATTAAATAATATAGAATTATGGTGTATCTCTTTTTCTTGTGAAGAGTGTATGAGAGGATCAAAAAGATTTGTTAAAAAACATAAAAATGAATTGAAAAATTCACATACAATTAATTTTGACATGGTAGGACGGGGAAATATCTCAATAATATCAAAAGAACCTGCATATTTAACAAAACATTCACTCGAATTAGCTAAAGAATTCCAAGATTCTAGTAAACGAGCTAATTTAGAACTTCCGATAAAAGTGGCAGGTTTTGGGGGTACAGATGCTGCATTTTTTTCAAAAGCAAAATTAAAAGCAATTTCTGTTATCGGACTAACTCCTGGAGATTATCCAGACACGTGGCATGAGCTCTCAGATACTCCTGAAAACATCATAGAAGAATGTCTTGAAAAAACATTAAAAGTCTCAATTCAATATCTTACTGATTTAGATGGAAGAATATCTAATATAATATCTTAATATATTCTTTTTTTTTATATTGATAATTACTAAATACAAATAGCATTGTGATCATTATTAAAAACAAAAAAATTATGAATGAAGAGGAAATTGATGAATTTGTTAAGAAATTAATCCCTCAACTAGCATTAAAAGAAAAAGTATATTTGATGTCTGGACATCAATTTTATAAAACTTTGTTAAAAGATCGAAAAATTGGAGTCCGTCCTTATTCTGCTGGAGGAGTTAAACGCTTTGGTATACCTCCTTTTATGTTTACCGATGGTCCTAGAGGCGTGATTATACCAGGATCCACATGTTTTCCTGTATCTATGGCGCGAGCTGCTACATGGGATATTCAATTAGAAGAAGAAGTAGGAGAAGCAATAGGTAAAGAAGCTAGAGCTCATGGAGCGAATCTTTATGGAGGTGTTTGTATCAATTTACTTCGAAATCCCGCTTGGGGGAGAGCTCAAGAAACCTATGGAGAAGACCCATGTCTTCTCGGAGAAATGGGTGCTGCTTTAGTACGTGGTGTTCAGAAACATAATGTAATGGCTACTATTAAGCATTTTGTAGCAAATAGTATTGAATTCTCACGATTTAAAGTAAATGTTTTAATGGATGAAAGAACCTTACGAGAAGTCTATCTCCCACATTTCAAACGATGTATTGATGAGGGTTGTGCGACTGTTATGTCTGCATATAATAAATTACGTGGTGAATATTGTGGTCATAATGCATATCTCTTAAGGAAAATTCTAAAAAATGATTGGAATTTTCAGGGCTTCGTGCATTCAGATTGGATGCATGGAGTATACAATACCGTTAAAGGCATTAATGGTGGATTGGATGTTGAAATGCCAAGAGCTAAATATTATGGACGTAGATTAATAAAAGCAATTAAAAATGGATTAATTTCCTCTGAACTAATTGATGATTCTGTAGTAAGAATAATTCATACCACATTGAAATTTACAACTAAGCAAGATTCTCAAATGTATCATAGTGATCTAATTGGCTGTGAGCAACATATTCAATTAGCTCGGAAAGTAGCTGAAAAAAGTATGGTTTTGCTTAAAAATGAAAATAATATTCTTCCATTTGATATAAATAAGATAAAGAAATTAGCAATTATCGGGAAATTAGCTGATTTAAAAAATACAGGAGATCATGGGAGTAGTTATGTAAGACAACGTAATATTGTTACTCCACTCCAAGGAATCAAAAATCACATCGGAGATGCTTTTGATACCATTTACAATGATAGTTCTAATAGAAAAAATGCTTTAAAATTAGCCAAAGATGTAGATGCTGCTATAATAGTTGTAGGATATACATATAAAGATGAAGGTGAATATATCAAACAATATCCTAGAAAAGTTGGAGATCGTTTAGATATTAACCTTAAATCCAAAGAAATCCAACTTATTAAAGCTATTTCACAGGTAAATCCCAATTTTGTGGTTGTTTTAGTTGGAGGAAGTGCGATTCTTATGAAAGAATGGAAAGATGAAGTTCCTGCGATCCTAATGGGATGGTATTCAGGAATGGAAGGTGGAAATGCTTTAGCAGACATTCTTTTTGGAAAGATAAATCCCAGTGGTAAATTACCTTTCACCGTTCCTAAAGATGCTTCGCATTTACCTTATTTCAATGCTCATATAGATGAAATTGAATATGGTTATTATCATGGCTATACTAAATTTGAAAAAGAAAATCTAGAACCTGATTTTTCTTTTGGTTTTGGCTTGAGTTATACGCAATATGAGTATAAAAATTTACACATAGAAACCATTAATGAAGAAATTATCGCGAATGTGGAGGTTACTAATAAAGGAAAAAGAGCAGGGGAAGAAATTGTACAACTCTATGTAGGTTTTGAGAATTCTCACATTGATCGCCCCATAAAGCTTTTAAAAGGATTTAAGAGGGTAAGTTTAGAACCAAATGAAACAAAAAAGGTACAGATAGAGTTAAATAAAAAAGATTTGGCGTGGTATAATCCAGAATCGAAATCTTGGGAAATAGAAAAAATTAAATATTCAATCTATATAGGACCATCATCTAAATTTGAGGATCTCTTAAAAACAGAAATATTAATTAATTAAAAAGATCAGTTAAATTAGATTTATCCAATTTGGTTCGATCTTGTTCAAGGTAGATTCAATTTCTTTTCTGATTTCGAATTGATCATCTCCTAAGGCTTGGACAAGCAAATTCATAGCTTTTTTATCTCCGATTTTACCTAATGCTTTTACAGCTGACAGTCTTATTTTTGGATTTTCATCTTTTAATTTAACTTCTAATGCTTCAATTATTTTGTCTCCATTAAGATTTCCAAGTGCTTTAATAGCCCAACTTCTAACATAAACATCCTCATCATTAAGACTTTTAATTAATGGATCTATTGCTTCCTCGGTACCAATTTTTCTTAAAAGATCGACTACAGACCTTCGAATTTTCCAGTCTGGGTTTTCTAAATATTTTTTAGATATTTCAATTATTTTTTTCCCCCCAAGCTTGGATAATGCCTCAATTGCAGCTCTTCTAACTGAACTCTTTGTGTTTTTTAATAAATTAAAAAGGGAATCAATATTTGAATCATTACCAATTACTCCTATAATTTTCGCACAATATTTTCTAATTTGCCATTCCTTAGCTTCCAAGCCCTGAAAAATGGAATTATCCATTATCTTTTTAGCTTTCGAAATCTTTACGATTACATTAAAAGCTAGTCTTCTAATCTTTCCGTTAGTACTATTAAGTAATCTAGTCAGGTGTTTAATAGAATCAGTGTTTTCAATCAATCCGAGTAATTTAATAGCTTCTAATCGTAAAATAGAATTCCTGCTCTTTAATATATTATATATTGTTCTTAGAGATTTTTCCTCTTTCAAAATTCTATAAAGTGCTCTCACTGTGTGTCTTCTTATATCAGGTTCTGGATCCTTTAACAGCTCTAATAATGGTTTAACTGAGTTTTTATCTCCTATATAACCTAAAACACGAATGGTAGTCTTTCTAACTTCAAGATTTATATCACCCAACTTCTTTATTAGATGCCTTAAATCTGCTGGTTCAATTAATTTTTCTAAAGCTCTGACAGTATTTCTCCTCACAATAGGGTTTTTATCATCTAATAGTTCAATAAGAATATTTACAGCATTTTTATTCCCTATTTTCCCCAAAATAACAGGGATAGATTTATTTAAATTCACGTTTCCCATTTCAAGAAACTCAATAATTTGTTCTAAATCCACATGTTTAGCAATTTTTACTATGCTTGAAATTAGCTCATCGTAAATCTCTAATCTATATTGAGTCAATTCTACTAACGGTTTTAGAGCTTCTATAACATAATTTTGTCCCAAATATCTAATTGCGAAAACTTTATTCTCAACATTAGGATCCTTTAATGCTTCAATATAAAGAGGAATAGATTTATCCAAACTATGCTCTAAAGCAGTTTCAAGAATTTGTCTTCTAACCTTACCATCTTTTTCATGGTTATATTGATATAATAAATTATTTTCACTTAAACTCAAAAGCCTTAACCCTTTAAATTTTAATTTTATGAATGAAATAAGCTAAGCAAAAATATTATAAAACCAAAATTATTTATTCTTTTATTTTTCAAAAAACAGTTAAAGAAAATATTAAATGTAACATTGAATTAAATATCATGCAATTTTGGTAAAGTTGTATTGATCATCTTTTTTATCAACTAATCTGAATAATCCTTCTGAAGTTAATTTCTCTAATATTTCATTTTCTTTCATATGATGATCATCAAAGGAGAGAATTGATTCAGGTTTTAAAACCTGATAAAATTCTTTTAAAATACAAATTTTATCTTCAATACCATTTGAAATCAATTAGAAAATTATTTGAATATTTGCTTAATTGGAATTATTATGAATAAAATTGAAAAGGTTATTACTTTTTTTAATCAAGGACATAATTGTGCTCAAGCTGTTCTTAAAGCTTATGGTACACAATATGGTCTTGGTGAAGATTTAGCATTCAAAATAAGTAGTGCGTTGGGAGGAGGTTTAGCTAGATCTGGAAATACCTGTGGAGCAGTTACAGGAGCATTAATGGCTATAGGTTTAAGATATAGAAATTTGAATGTTGAGGATCAAGAAAGTAAAGAATTAACCTATGAAAGAGGTATGAATTTTATTGAACAATTCAGAAGTATTAATGGTACAATTAAATGCAAGGAACTCCTTAATTGCGACATTAGTACTCTTGAAGGACGAGAAAAAGCGAATAGGAACAATCTTTTTGAAGATTTATGTCCTAAATTTGTTAAAAGTGCTACCGAAATTTTGGAAACTATTCTAAATAAATAAATCTAATCATCCTTATGTCAAATAATAAGATTGCCTCCCAGAAAGATAAGTTAACCGGCTATATTAAGAATTTACATACTTTATATGAAAATAAAGAAAAAATTGGAATATGCTTTAAACTACAACGAGATGCAAATCCGCTAGATATCCTAGGTGTGTTAGATTTTTTAAAATATAAAATAAAGAAATGGGGAAATACGAATATATTCAGTTATCGAGGAAAACTTTTTAATGAAGATATTATCCTTGTTATAGGATCAAATACTCTTAAAGAAGCGAAAGATATTGTCGTATTCATCTTTTTAAATGAGATTGTAGATAAAAAAAAAGATATTTCTAGTATATTAGATAATATGGATTCTGATAATGATCTTGAGCAATATTTAAATAATGAAATAAGAAAAAATTTAGAGAAAGGTTATCCTAACGATTCTAATCTAGAGAAAAAGATTAGTAAGCATATTGAGAAATTGATGAAAGATTAATTGGCCAATATTAATATGATAGAATACAACATTAGAGAGCCACATGATCCTGAAATTTATAAAAGTGTTGGGGTTCTCTATTCTTCCTTTGGAAGAACCCTTAATAAGGGGGTTAATGAAGAGGAAGTAATAGCTTGGAAAACGTTGATTAAAAAAAAATTGGAAAATTTCTCATTTCTGAAGAAAATGGAAAGATTTTTGGCGTTGGTGGAGTGTTTATATTCGAAGAAGTGTGTACTTTTGGCTATATGGGAGTATTACCAGAATATAGGGGAGAAGGAGTAGGAAGTAAAATTTTTGGTGAACTATTTAAATTAGCAATAGATTTAGGGTGCACAACAATGATACTTTATGCCTCAAAGTTAGGGGAGCCAATCTATAAAAAGTTTGGCTTTCAAAGTAGTTATTATGGAACAATGTACCAATTACCAGTAAATTTACCTGAAATAGGAATTACTAATAAAGAGGTTAAGGAATTAAGAGATTTTCCAGGTTGGTTATTGAGCCTTGATAAAGAAGCCATAGGATTTGATAGATCAAAATATTTACACATGAAACAAAATCTTGGCAGTAAAATTGTTGCAATAGAGGGTGAGGCTTATGGGCTTTTATCTCAAATTTCTTCAACGATAAGATTAGGACCATTGATCTCGACAAATTTAGATGGAGCATTGCAAATTATTAAAAAAAGTATAGAATTAGGTGCTAATCAAATTATCATTACTAGTCATCCAACTTTGCCAAAGAAGATTTTTGAATTAATTGAATTAACAGAAGTTGAGAATGGAGCAAGTTTAAAAATGACGTATGGAAAAGATATTTCAGAAAATTTAGATTTATTATATGCAATAGGTACTTTCGCAAAAAATTAAGTATATATTTAATGAGGGGAAACTTATCAATAAATTGGATTTTAATGAGCAATTTGTATTTTTCCTAAAAATCACTTGTATTTTTATATTAGTACCTGTTACTGGCACATTTCTTCATGAATTGGGACATTACCTTGCAGCATTAATCAATGGGTTTGATGGTCAAATCCATTACTCCTATACAACTTCTACAATCAATCCTACTAGTGAAGCAACTATTTATTTTTATTATATTTTAGCAGGTCCAATATCAACTTGGGTTCAATGTCTAATCCCTTTTTTCTTGCTATTGATACTTTACAATAAAAATAGAAGAGAGAAGATAATCGAAAAGAAATTTTTCAACAAATACTTTACTATATGCTTGTTTTTCATATCAATGGCGGGGCGATTTCTTTTTAACGCATTGATATATATATTTACACGCTCAAAAAATATTGATGAATATAAATTGGCTGATTATCTTATACTACATCCAGAAACTTTTTTAATTCTATTTGCGGTACTTGCAATACTTATACTTTTGATTGTAATCTATAAAATTCCTAAAGAAAAAAGGATAATTACTTTATTAGGGGCTATATTTGGTTCTACTGTTGGATATATTTTATGGAATTTTATTTTTGGTCCAATAATATTACCATGAAAATTTTAGTTTGATACATAAAATCTTTTTATGGCTAGTTCTAAATCTTTTATTTCAAAAAAGCTTTATATTTTTGTATAAATATAATTAAGTACCACAATTTTGTAAAAGTGATTTTATGGAATCCAAAAATGAGATAAAAAAAATTGTTGATTTTAAAAAAAAATATTTTATAATATCTTATTCAATTATCTTTGGTGTCATTATAGCTTTAAACGCAATCATACTTCCCTTTATAATAATTAAATGGCTAGTTTTCTTTCCTTTTTATGATACGCCGCTTCGATTTTTATATTATATGATTCTTATATCGCCAATCGTAAAAATAGGCTTTGAAGTATATGAAATAGTTAGATTTGGTTTATTTTTAAAATCGGATAAAAAAGATAAAGAAAGTGCTAATAAAGTAGCTAGGGGATTCGTTGTGACTAGAATTTTTAGAAACTATTACCTTGTAGTTATAATAGCATTAGCTGTAATATCGGAAATTTTCGAATTTATTGCAAGAGCTCCATTCGCCAGTTTCCCTGGGGAATTTGAATTCTTAATGTTTTATTTGTGGTTTGCAATCCCACTCTTTATTGACATATTTCTTATAGCTGCGGGTCCACATTTGATAAAATTTTCGATAGATTATACAGATAAAATAAAAAAAATTAAAGCAATCGTATGGCCAATCGTTTGGATAATTGTATTAATCATCATTTTCAACATTAATTTTCTTATACCGCTCTTTGCTCCGTAACTCTTAGTGTAAATTAACACAGATAATTTATACATTTATTTCAAATCTTTTTTTTCATTGTTATTTTATTATTAATTTTATAAATTGACTATATTACTTGCTTTTATTAAGAATTAGGCTTTATTTTTAAAAAAGAAATGTTCAATAGTTTAATGGACCAATGAAGTAATATTAAGAGCTCGCAATTTTATTTTTACTCTAATAGATATAACATGAAAAAATTATTTATAGTACATAAATGTAATTTTTAAAGTCTTTTAAATCAATATTATATTATGAGTAAAGAACAAAATCGATTTATTTCTGCTGAAAAGGTAATATTGGTTACTGGTATCGTCTTAATTGTTTTAGCCTTTATTAGTGAATTTAATTTCCATTATTTTCAAGGATTTATGCCTGAAGCAATGGATCCAGATATTTTTTGGAGAGCGGAAGCTGCTGAAGTATTTAATTCCATGAGTTTTCTTACTTTAGGTATAATTTTAATTATAATTACTTTTAAGCTTTCAAAAAAAAGAAGA
>JAEOSD010000015.1 GCA_016840545.1 Promethearchaeota archaeon | reverse complement strand
GCCTAATTTTATACTTAAATCCCACATCTTTTCTGCGACCTCTCGATCCAAGGCAGGAGGTGCGGGTTCCTCTTCGTAAGTAAGGTTGAAAAACTTACCACTCACGCCCTCAATATCCTTCGAAACTCCAAGATAGTATAAGGATTTAGCGGATATTTCTAGCGGTCTGTAAGAGGGTTCGATGAAAACCCTCTGGAATAATCCAGTACTATCATTTCCCATGTTGGTTTTTACATTACCAGGATGCATTGCATTAATCGTCACGCCACTATTTTGGAAGTAATCATTAAATTTGATCATTGTCAGAAGTTGGGCAGTTTTTGCCGATCCATAGCTTTTGAGTCCCGAATAGCGGCGCTTCTCCCAGTTGAGATCATCTAATTTCAAACCAAGAATAGCAAAACGGTGGCCCTCAGAATTTACTAATATAATCCTGCATTTTTGCTGGGCTTTAAATTTATCCTTTAAAATGTAATTTAAGATAAAGGAACCGAGATGATCCACTTGAAAAACCATCTCAAGACCATCGTCAGAGATTACTTTCTCGGTTAAATAGACACCTGCGTTATGAATGAACACATCAATATTCAGATCGGAATTTGCGAGTTCTTCGCCAACTTTCTTCACCTCAGAAATGTGCGCAAAATCCGCAAGCATGAAATCACATTCTACACCAAATTCTCGGTTAATTTCTTCACATAGATTAAGCGTTTTTTCTTCGTTTCGATTAATGACTAGCAGATTAGCTCCGTGTGAAGCATATTGTCGTGCAGTTACATAACCGATTCCAGATGTGGCGCCAGTTATAGCCACTAAATGCCCATTAAAATCATCTTGACATTCCAATGGCTCTGCTTTATTATTAAATAAAGCCTTAATATTTGCTTTAATATTTGATATCTTGTACTGTTTCAAGTATTTATTCAATTAATTCACCCGAACATTTTCCTCATGAACTTTCGATACCCTTTAGCTATAAATGGAATGTTATCAATAATATCACCCCAAAGATCAAAATAATCCCTTTGTTCAATGATTTTTCCATTATCATTCAATGTCAGGCGACTTGCCCCAAATAACTTCGAATTAGGAGTTTTCTTAAAACTTAACCCCATCTCCCATTCAAAAAAAATAATGTTCCCTTCAAAAAGAATATTGACTATTTTCATTCTAAAATCTTTAGATCGCTCAATTAATCGTACAGTCATAGCTTTAAATTCTTTTATACCTCGAATTTCTTGAATAGAATCATGAAAATATATCTTATCGTCATAATATGGGAGGATATGCGACCAATCAGGTTTACCTTCGGTCTTGTAAATATTAGTCCATAATTCGACAAATTGTTCTTTACTTTCAATTCTAAAGCTCATGAATATTTTCCCAAGTTTAATTTTTTACAGAAATTTTTATCTAATATAAGATATAAATTTACAATATAAATAATCTTCATCAATAATTTTTAAGTCATGGATTTTACTAAAGTTAGAAATTATTATTGGAGAAGGGTTTTTTACTTTTCAATATAAATAAAATTTTCTCTTAAAGCAGCACCTATAACATGGGATCCACAGATAAATATGTGTTTTCAAGAGAATTTAAAAAATTAATAATTAATTTTCATTATTCTAATGAAAAATTCTTTAAATTAGGGCAAATTCTTAGAGTTATATATAAATTATTTATCGGATTTATTACTCAATTATATTTAAATATGCCAGACGATAAAAGTATATATTTACCACTTGTATTCCATTTTCATCAACCTGTTGATAATTTTCCTTGGGTTATAGAGGATGCTTATAAAAAAGCTTATGAACCATTATTGGATAATTTATACAAATATTCTGAAGTTAAGGTTACTCTACATTTTTCTGGAAATCTATTAGAATGGTTAACCACCAATAAACCTAAACTTATTGAAAAATTGAAACATATGGCTAAACGAGGCCAATTAGAGATAATTGGTGGTGGTTATTATGAGCCTATATTTGCTATCATTCCTTATAGAGATAAGGTAGCTCAAATGAATAAATTGTCAACTTTTATTAAAAGAAATTTTGGTCTAGATGTTAAAGGCGCATGGTTATCAGAAAGAGTCTGGGAACCAAATTATCCATCATTTTTGAGTGATGTGGGTTTAAAGTATGTTATTGTAGACGATAATCACTTTAGATCAACAGGGATAACCGAAGTTGATACACTCTATTCATATATTACTGAGGATGAGGGAAAGACATTAAGGGTCTTTCCTATTAATGAAGAATTACGTTATTTAACTCCCTGGAAACCTACTTATCTATCTGTTGATTATTTAAGGAAAATGGCTGATGAGAAAGGAGATAGAATCGCATTATTGATTTCTGATGCCGAAAAGATGGGTGTATGGGGAACTACTCACGAAATATGTTATGTAGATGGAAATGGTCATCAAGATGGTGATAATGGTTATCCTTTTATTCCTGCTTTTTTTGAACAAATTATTAATAACGAATGGATAAAATCTATCACACTTTCAGAGTATATGGAAAGAGTTCCAGCAAAGGGATTAGTTTATCTTCCTACAGCGAGTTATGATAAGATGGAAGAATGGGTTTTACTGACTCCCATTAGAAAGAGGTTTAAAAAAATAAGAAAGCAATTAAAAGATAATCCTAACAAAGAGGATGAATACCTCTTTCTGAAGGGAGGATTTTGGCGTTATTTCTTAGTAAAATATCCAGAATCAAATAATATGCATAAAAAAATGCTTTATGTGCGTGAGAAATTAATTGAAATTGAAAATCGGTTAAATCAAGCAGAATTGAAAAAACATCAACAAGAGATTGATAAAGCTTGGGACGAGATTTATAAAGCCCAGTGCAATGATAGTTATTGGCATGGATTATTTGGGGGGGTATACTTACAATTTTTACGTTTTTCGGTATATACACACCTTATTAATGCTGAAAAAATTATCGATCAATTAAATTCAGAGATTACAAAACTTCCAAATAAATACATTTCTATACTTCCTGTTGATTTTAATAAGGATAGTAAAATGGATATTATTATCGAATCTGATATCTTAAATCTATATATTAATCCTTCTGATGGAGGGACGATTTTTGAATTAGATTTTAAACCTAAATCTTATAATATATTGAACACATTAACAAGATGGCCTGAAGCGTATCATGAAAGTGATAAAATAGAAAAGGAAGAATTAATGGTCGATAGATTCAAAAGGAGTATGTTAAGGGTAAGATTATTTGATGGTAATGCTACTTTAGAGCAAATAGAGCAAGATAATTATGATGAGTTCGGAACTTTCATTGATAGTGAGTATAAAATAACTCGAAATGAAAAAGACGGTAAATCTGCGATTTTAGCATTGGAATGCATAGGAAAAATTAAAGATCCTGATTCAGAAGAAGCTTTTCCTTATACTATAAAGAAGGAGATCATTGTAGAAGATAATAAAATAAAAATCATATTAAAGGGAAATTTGGATAAAATAGCAGGAAAAGAAGAATTAAATGTAAAAATTCTAGATAAATTGAATATAGGGATTGATATACCCTTTTTCTTTAATGGTGATCCTAATAAGTTTTCTTGGGAAAGTAATCAAGTTTTATTTGCAAATGATAATGATAATAAGCTTTTAGCATCTTTTGAGTATGAAGGACATCATTTTAAAGCACATGATGAATCTTATGATCTATTCTTTGAATTTGAGATCTCTAGTACCTCGAAATCAGATTTAGAGTCAACAAAGATCAGGAAATTCCCAATTATTGCATATGCATACACAGATGAAGGCTATAAGAAAATCTACCAAGGAATCAATGTTATACCACAATTTAAACTATCAAAAAATTTTGAATATCATATAAAATTAAAAGTGCATTAATTCTCGTATTAAAATCTTTAGGAAGTATATTTTGCTGTATTATCACGTACAATTTATGTCGAATTTATGAAGCTTTAAATATAATTCCAGCATATTATCAATAACTAAGAAATAATATTGGTTTTTTTTATGGATTCTTACAAAAATGGCAAACGAAATGGTTTTAACTATACTGATAAATCTGCTAAACAAAATATCGAACATAATGAAGTTATAAAAAATATCCGTAAAAAATTAGTGGAAGAAAAATTTAAAAAGAAAATTCAGAAATAATTTTCTTCGGTTTTAAAAAATAAAATTCAATTTTTCTCTGCTTATACTTAAATTTTGGTTATTCTTGCCAGCCATATTTCCCTATAAGGCTTACAAATCTGACCCCAGTGATGTTCTCAGATTTAAACTCATCTCCTTCCCTACGAATTATATAGAGATTCTGCCCCCATTCTCTAGATCCGGCTGGTATACAGAGAATGCCACCCTCTTTTAATTGCTTCTTATAGGGAGGAGGAACTTTTTTTGGTGATGCTGCTGTTACAAGAATTTTATCGTATGGTGCTTCTTTAGAATACCCTAAAGTGCCATCTCCATGAATTACAGTCACTCGATCTCCATAATTGGTATCTTCAAGACTTTTCCGGGCTTTATCAGCTAATTTTTTATGGCGTTCAATGGTATACACATGACCAGGATTTTTACAATCTTCTGGTGCTACAATTTCAGCACACAGAGCAGCATGATATCCCGAACCAGTTCCTATTTCTAACAGTTTATCACCTTCTTTTAATTCTAAATACTCACACATCATAGCATTCATATGAGGAGCACTGATAGTTTGGCCTAAACCTATAGAAAGCGGAGAATCCAGATAAGCTGATGATGCTGCTCCGTGGGGTACAAATTTATGCCTGGGAACTTTCAGCATTGCCTGAATTACATTCTGATCATTTACTATTTTACGATTTATTAGACTTTCAACCAAATATTTTCTTTTTTCCTCAAATTCCATTTAAAGTTGTCAGTCTCTTAATCTTTTAATTTAGAATCTTAACAAAAACCAATTGATTTATGTTATATAAATGATATAAATTTTATCTATGATTATTTTTTTTCGAGAATGTAGATTTTATCATTTTCTTCACAATTATCAATTCTTAAATTGATTTTAACTGGATCGCTGTACCTTTTTCTCGCAATACTTTTAATTTTTTCCCCCTTAAAGATCATCTTATTTATTTTTTCAATTTGATAAGTATTATCACCAATAATGATAATCTCATCCCCTAGTTTTAATGGCACTTCCAAACTTTCTAACAAAACATTAGCAGTTTTAGAAATCGGATCAAATGTTAATACTTTCCCTATATAGTGTTTCTTATAAGGAGATATGTTACCTCTTTTTTCTAGCTCAATGTCTTCTAGTGTAGGCCTATGAAAATAGAAGCCGGTGTGAAATCCTCGATTGTAGACTTTAGATAACCTTTCTATCCAATCGGTAATTTTTTGTTTAGTGAATGTCCCTTCAAAATAACTATCTATTGCTCTTCTATAACACTCAGAAACGGTTTTAATATAGAGGGGATCTTTCATTCGCCCTTCAATTTTGAAGGCATCAATATTAGCCTCAATTAGTTCAGGTATATGTTCTATCATACAGAGATCTTTTGTATTTAAAAACATTTGACCATCATAAAGAAGTTCATTACTCTCATCATCTATAACTCTCCATTCTCTTCTGCATGGTTGTACACAGTTTCCTCGATTTGCTGAATATTCCTCTGAATCACATAAAGTAGCCGAGAGGTAGCAGCGTCCTGAAATCGATGTGCACATTGATCCATGTACAAAACATTCAATTTGTGTAGTCTTTAGGTGATGTTTTATGAGTTTAATCTGCTTTAGAGATAGTTCCCGGGCTAATATTATCCGTCTCGTTCCCAATTCTTCAAAAAATTTAGCGGATTCTGTATTAGATATATTTGCCTGTGTTGATATATGGAAAGGTAAATTCATTTTTCTAGCAAACCTAATAGTTGCTAAATCATGAGTGATAATAGCATCAATCCCTCCTCTCTTTGCTTGATTTAATAAACTTTCTAAATCTTGAAGTTCTGAGTCATAAATTAGAATGTTAGTTGTTAAATACGCTTTAATTGGAGGATTTCTACTATGACAATAATCAATTACATCTTTAAGGTCTTCTCTCATAAAGTTTTTAGCACTAGCTCGCATATTATATGATTGGACTCCAAAATATACCGCATCTGCTAAACCTTCAATAATCCTCAATGAGTTCCAATCTTGTGCAGGAACTACTAATTCTGCTTTCATAAAGTTCATATTTTATTTAATTCTATTGAAAACATAGAAATTATTGAATAAAATTGTTATGAATCAAAATCTTCTATTTTAATATTAAATTTTATAATACAGATCTAAAATAATTATATGGGATTTGATAAAAATGAAAGTTGTACTGTTTAATGGAAGCCCAAGAAAGAAAGGAAACACTTATCATTGTTTGAATATTGTAATGGAAGAGTTGGAAAAAGAAGGGATCGAGTGCGAATATATCTGGATAGGAATGGAAAAATTACGAGGTTGTACTGCTTGTTTAGAATGCATTGAAAATGATGATCAGAGATGCGTGTTGCCAGGCGACAAAATGAATGAATATATTCAAGCAATGCTGGAGTCTGATGCAATAATCATCGGTTCTCCGACTTATTTTTCTGATTTATCAACGAATACAAAAGCATTAATAGAACGTGCGGGATATGCTACTGGAAGACATTTAAAACATAAAGTAGGTGCTGCTGTAGTAGCTGTAAGGCGTGCTGGTGCTAACCATGTCTTTTCAAGTATCAATTTTTTCTTTTTGATCAAGGAAATGATAGTAGTAGGAAGCACCTATTGGAACCTGGGCATTGGAAAAAAGCCTGGTGAAGTGTTAGGTGATGAAGAGGGCGTTGAGACTTTCCAGAATCTAGCGAAAAATATAGCTCATGTACTTAAAAAATTAAAAAGCTAAATATTTTTTCTTTTTTCTTAAAACAATTAGAAATTTGATTTATTTTATTTTTTAAGAGGGAATTACGTATCTCAAATAATTTAAATAGAAGTATTTTTATATATTTTAGAGATATAACAAGTTTTCTGTGTTACATAATATTAGTTTATCAAATCAAATTTTAAGTAAGGGTAAGGTTATTGTTAGTATAAAAAATGAAATAGTAGGAATAAGGGGTATTTAAATTAGACTTGAAGCAATTTAAAAGAATTTTTTTTATTAATTTAATTCTTATAGCTTTAGTATTAGGATTTTCCTCCCAAATTGATTACACTAAAGCTCAGGTTGAAGGAGAATCTTTAGATTTTCCTGTTAATTTCACTATGGAAGAATTTACTGAAAATTTTGATAGTTTGGATAATATAACTTCAATTGAACTAGTTCTACCCTCAAGTTCTTGGAACTTAACTAATTTACAGCTAAATTTTTCAAATATTAAACTACAGCATGAAATAAAACCAATTGAGGACCAACATCATGGAGATTATGGAAATATTTATTATACAAATCCTTCATGGAGAACTCATGGTCTTGGAGTTCAAATAAATTTAACTGAAACTACTAGAATATTTGGGGCATATATTTATGGTTATAAAAGTCCAGAAACAACAGAACTTATTCAAGTTCAAATACGAGGATATAATGATGCAGAAAACAAGCCAAATGATACAATATATGCTTTTACAAACATTAACGTTTCCTTAATTCCGGGATGGTATTTACAGAGTTTTAATTCGTCAGTAAAACTTCCAAAAGGTAATTATTATTTAGTTTTATTTGGCATTGTTTCTTGGGGCACCGATTATTATTGGGCTTATAATGAAGACGATCCGAAAGATCCGAACCTCTATACGTCAAAATATACAAGTAATTGGAATACTGGAGTTCAAAATGCTCCTTATCTATATAAGTTGATTCAAAAAGTAAATAAAAGTTATAATCCAGAAGAAATTAATATGACTGCCGAGATTAATGGGGGATCCTATGATATTACAAATTCTACAAAGCCTTACTCTGGAACTCTATCAATTAATGGATTGAATTGGAACGTAAACCATACTTATTTACCTATACCTATAAAAAATGATTTAGATATTGTATTAAATTTTACTCTTGATTACAATATAAAGCTTATAAATTATCTCCCTTCTAATGCTTCAGTTTTAATTGAAGCAGGAAAGGACAATATCTGGACTCTAACTCCAGAAATTACTAAATATTTCTGGAATTATTCGGTAAAATTTTATTATCCTTCTAATTGGAATGATTTAATGGTTTTTAGAAATGGTATAAATATATCCTCTTTAATTTATATTAATCCACTTGAAAAATCACTTCTTATAACAAATGACATTATTATTAATGGAGCAGAATGGAATATTACTGCCACTTCTCCATTATTCAATTTTGATCTAGATATACGTCTTTTTGAATATGAACCTGGTCAAGAATTAAGATTTTTAATAGATGAACCCCCAACACCAGGTAATTATACTTTAATACTATATGATCCTGTTCATTTACCAATTGATGATGCCCAACAAACTATATCGTTACCAGGAGAAACAAATCTATTTACCTATACGTTCGATACACACCCACTAGAAGGAGAATATCATGCATACGTCTACTTTTTCGATGGAACAAATGCAGGTGTAGAAACTGCTACATTTACTATAACAGTTCCTTTTACAATTGATCCCTTAACATTATTTCTTATTATTTTAGCATCAGTCATAATTATATCAGTTACCCTCTCTATTGTAGTTTCTGTGAAAAAGCATAAAAGGAAAGTTGAAGCTTACAAAGAAGAAATATTCAACAAATGTATGGATATTTTAAATTTAAGATATATTATGATATCTGAAAAAAAATCCTCTCTAAATGTATATGAACAAGTTTTTACTACACAAAAAATCGATCCAACGCTTATATCTGGATTTTTATCAGCCATACATTCTTTCGGTATTGAATTAACGAGTTCTGATGAGAAAACGCAAACAATTAAGCTGGAGTATAAAAACTCAAAAGTGTTAATGTCAGAATTTAAAGACTTTAGAATAGTTATAATTATGAATGAATTACCCTCGCAAAAATTCTTAGATTCAATAAGTAATTTAGCTTTTGATATAGAACTTTATTATAGTAGATATCTTGAAAATTTTAAAGGAAATATTGACCCATTTAAAGGAATTGAAAATCTACTTAAAAAGCATTTAAACATCTCATTTTTATATCCATTAAAAATAGTAAAATCTGGAAAAACTAAAATATCTCCAACTGAAAAAATAATAATTGGGCGGGCATTAGAATCAATGAAAAAAAATAAGCAAAATTATTTCTACATAACACATATTATGGAAGTAAAAGCTTGTGATTCTAAGGATATCGAAGCTATTTTTAATTTACTTGATAAAAATATCTTTCAACCAGTTATATAACTGGATATTTTTTTTAATTAAGATTTTTACATTTTTGAAAATAAGAATAGTACTTAGCTTTTATATTCAAAAATCATTATTTTAATTCCTTATTGGGTTGAAATATTCCTTTCTTAATTAAACTTAGAATTGTTTCATAATCTTTTGGACCGCAAACATTATCCGGAAGAAGATAGACAGCATAAAAATAATTAAAATTATTTTCCTTCATAAATTTTGATGCTTTTTTTACCATTTCTTTTTCATCTTGAGTGAGTTTTATATTTTTAGACATTGAAAGCTTTAAAGGATAACGTATAGATAGGTTTAAATCGCTATCTATTAATTTCTGGATACTACGAAATGGCTTAAGGTTTCCTTCGAATTTATCTATAATTTTTCCATAATACTTATAGATATGATAAGCTAAAGATTCAATGGCATAAAGAAAATTCTTAGAAGGATTACTCTTCATAATAACTATTAACCTTAAATTAATAAATTCTGTCATTATAATAAAAGAATTTTTATAATCCACTTTAACAGTCCTGGAGTCCTTAGCACCCTCTATTACCTCAACTCCAAAATTATGGATAGCTTGAAGAAATCCCGAAATTAAAGTAGAATCTACTTCTTTTTCTTCAAAAGATTTGGAAAATAAATCAATCCCTGTTATAGCATCTAAAACTATCACGTATTTTAAATTTAATACGTCATTACATTGTTCTAAAATTTGTTTTAATTTACTTCTGCGGTTTGATTGAATCTTCCTTATTACAACATAGCTAGATCTCCCAATAACTCCACCACCGATTAAAATCAAACCAAAAATCAAGTATAAAGAAAAATCTCCATTAGATGATGGAATAGTATTAAGAGAAATAGTAAAAACTTGAGAATGAACTCCAGCATCGGTTTTATTATTCCAAAAAATGTAGGCGATATAATCTCCCTCAATAGAATTTGAAGGAATGTCATAGGAAAATGTATTTCCTTGGGATGGCATTTCTTTTGTCATTTGATACACTTCTAAATCAATTGGGTCAATAAGCAAAAACTTGTAATTGCCAGCAGGAGGTGAAGTAATAGAAAAACTCAATTTTTGTCCAGTAAGATAGTTAGTTTTTGGAGCGAGAATATTAAATTCTATATTGGGAGAGCTTGCTAAAATCTCCCAATAAGCATCATTTTCAATTAAATTATTTGGAATTATGATAGAATTATTTATAGGGTCTATTGTAATATTTGAAGAAACATCGATCCCATTTTTCAAAACTTTTAGATCAGTCCAACTTTTTGGGTAATTGAATTTGACTATATGGTAATCTGAAACTTTTATAATTTCTGGATTTATATTCCATTGATTTGAATTGTTAAATTCAACATTTACGGAGCCAACAGCCTCAAAATAGTTATTAATAGTAAGAGTATAAAGTAAATTGAATTTCAGTTTTTCAGTTTTATTATTTTTAACCCTAATTTTAACGGTTTTATTATTAGGATGATAGTTGATATTATTTTTTTTCAGATAACCTTTTCCTCTAGCATTTCCATTTGACACTTTAAAAGATTCTCCATTAACTTGTGCACTCATATTAATCTCTTCTGGAAAAATAGATTGATTAATCTTTTGATTTAATTTTGCCAAGAAAGGAGTTTTTGGGGAATCTAATATCCAATTACTTCCATCATAATATGATGTATTCAAGCTAGGATATTGAGGATTTACGTTATTATAATGCCAAAAATAATCTGAATTATCAGATGGTAAAAATTCTGTTCCATTCAGCACTAAATAATAATTTCCTGATATAAGATATAAAGGGTCTTGAAATTTTTGAATATACCAACCTAAAGTAGTGGATATGTTTAGTATTGTAGAAGCATTAATAATTTGATTAGGAGTATTATCTATTGCATTATATCCATTAATTTGTATATATAAAGTGCTAATCGGGTTATAATTCTCAACATTACCGTAAATTTGAACTCCGTAAAGAATAGTAGGATCTACTATCTTCAACTGAATTCCAAAAGCTTGAATAGATTTGCTTTTATCCATCAATCTTCTTTGACCTATATCGTTATCTTCAATAATTTTAGATTCATTCCCAAAGTCTATATCAGTAAAATTTAATTCTATATCTTCTACAAACCAAGATGAGGTAGGCAAATCAAAATCAATTGAACTTGCATACTCAGAATAACCCTCTGAAATTGAGGATTCTAACATCTCAAAATTAATAGAAATGGACCTACTCTCGTTATTATTATTTAAAGCGAAACCATCTTTAATACTAAAAATAAAAATAAATAAAGATATTATAGCACAACTAATAATTATTTTTTTTGAAAATATCTTAGACTTCATACTGGTTAGTTTTTGGTCTCTAGATTAATTGATACTAGTTTAATTAAAAAAATTTTGGTTTATACAAATCTAAAGCATCCTAAATTTTATTTTCTATTCTATATTTTCATGAATTAATTTTTAATTATTTTTACTTAACTGCTTTCTTATGAGCGATACTAAGGAAAAAATGAATGTATTATTCATAATAACCGATGCTCAAAGAGGAGATCATTTGGGATGTGCAGGAAATCCCATAGTAAAAACTCCCAATATTGATAGATTGGCCAGTGAAGGAATTCGATTCACAAATCACTTCTGTACTAATCCTATCTGTATGCCAAATAGAGCAACTTTGGCTACAGGCGTATATCCTAATGTTCATGGGGTTAGAAGTAATGGTATAAATCTAAGACAAGATATCCCAACAATATTTCAAACATTAAAGAAAAAAGGATGGTATACTGCGGCCATTGGTAAAATACACCATCAATATTGGCTTGGACCATTCCGTCATAAGAGTAGATCTGCGGAAAGTTTAACTGATTGGGCATTAGCAAAAGATAAAACTTATCCTGTAAGAGATAACTTTCCTCTTCCCTATTATGGCTATAATGAAGTAGAAATAATTTCTGGTAACGGTACAGTATGTTCAGGCCATTATTTTCAGTGGTTAGAAGAAAAATCACCAAAGTATGCTGAAGAAATGAAAAAAAGAGTTCAAAATTATGATAATCTTTTTAGTCTTTTTTGCGATGAGATTCCTGAAGATTTATATAATACTACATATGTAAAAGAACGTACTATTGCATTTTTAGAGAGATATGCAAATGGAGATTATGGTAATATGCCCTTTTATTTACATTGCTCCTTTCCAGATCCACATTATCCATTATACCCGCCTAAACGCTATCAAGATATGTATAATCCAGAAGATATTATACTTCCTCCAAGTTTTTCTGATATTAAAAATATATACAACCATAAATTTTTAGGATATCATTTAAAGAATCCCCCCTTTAAAAAAGCATTCTTACGCGAATCTACGGAGGATGAAATACAAAAAATTACCGCATTAACATATGCAGCAATATCATATGTAGATTATAGTGTAGGTCAAATTATTGCTGCCCTAGAGAAGTTAGGATATTCAGATGATACGATTATCATTTTTATGAGCGATCATGGAGATTTAATGGGGGATCACGGTTTACTATTTAAGGGGCCATGTCCATACAATGGAGTCCTACAACTTCCGTTAATATGGAAAGTACCAGGGATAACAAAATCGGGCGTCTCTAATTCATTAGTAAGTTCAATTGATTATCCAAAAACCATTTTAAATCTATTAAATATTCCAAAAAAATATCAACCCCCAGATATGCAGGGTTATGATATATCACCAATCTTAAAAGATCCAACCATGAAAGTAAGAGATTGTGTATTTATTGAGAATGATGAGGAAATAGGCCCTTTAAAATCCAGATTACGACATCTTGTTACAGAAGAATATAAATTAACAGTTTATGAAGGTTTTAGCAATTTTGGAGATATTTATGATCGAAGAAATGATCCCCACGAATTAAATAATTTATGGTATGATACAACTTTCAGAGAAAAGAGGTTTGAGTTGGTGAGTAAGTTATTACAAGAAAATTTGATGGCTCAAACAAAATATCCAAAAAGGATAGCAGGAACATAAGTTTTATCTTTAGTGAATTTAATTTTTTCAAATTGAATAAAGATTTAAATTTCTGAAAGTAGATTAATTAACAATGAATTTAGAAATATATGAAATTCTTATTTTAATAACTATTGGGGTTCTGGTTGGTATTGGTATGAGCTTTATGGGTCAAACAGGACAAGGACTTGTTATGCCTATAATTCTCATGTTAACTGGAAATGCGTTTTTAGCGATTTCTGTAAACCTATTAAATGATCTAATAGCTGCAGTAGCAGTAAGTATAGGATATATTAGAAAAGGAGAGTACAAACTTCAGGCGAACACCTTAATAGTAATCATACTAGCACTTATTTTTACATGTATAGGAGTTTATATTTTAATGGTAACTCCGTTGGAGAGTATATACGGATGGTTTATTCCCGCATTCATAATATGCTTAGGTTTAGTATTCATTAAAAGTGGATATGCAACTACAGAACGATTAAAAACCATTCTAAGAAAAATTTATAATAGATTCCTAAAGGATAATGAAAAAGAAGCAACTCTGTTTGATATAAATCATAAAACTAATGATAATGAGATTGTTAAAACTAATGAAATACAAGAAGTTATTCCTTATGGCTCAAAATTATTTTACATAATTTCTGTTGTTTTTGGCTTTTTCTTAGGCATCAATTCTGGGATGTTTGGCGCTAATTCAGGAATGATTATTGTTTTAGCACTTATAATTCTTTATGGATATCCAATTAAGAAAGGTATTGGTACAGCTCTCATATTGAGTATTATTGTAAGTATATTTACTTTTATATTATTCCAGGTTTTTGGTGCTTTAATAAAAGGTACTAATTATTTCAATCTAGAAATAACGGTTTTCCTAGCATGTGGTTCAGTTATTACTGGATTTTTAACTTCGACATATATTCAGCGTTTATCTGCTAAAACAATGGGAAGAGCAATGGGAATTGTAATGGTTATTTTAGGAACAACTGCCTTAACTTTTTATTTTATTACTTAATTTAACATTTTTAGTCCAAATTTCTATTAATATTAAGAATTGAATAAAATCTCATTTTTTTATAATTTTATATACATGATTAAACAATATTTAACTATTTAACAATTAAATGTGGATAAATATGAACGAAATGAGAAAAGAATCAAAAGCAGTTTTATTTGTTATTCTTTTAGCAGCATTTATTGCTTGGATGCATGATGGATATTCTCTAGTTTTGATAAGTTTACTTGCTAGCGATCTAAAAACATATTTTGGAGTAGGAGATGCTTCAATAGGATTAATTATATCTTTACAGTTTGTATTTACAGTGCCTGGCGCAATTCTTTTTGGAGAATTAGGTGATCGTTTTGGTAGAAAAAAGGCATTAATCGTTTCAATTGCGTGGGATGCTATCTTTTCTTCATTGACAGCCTTAGTTCCACCAGATGGATTCGTTCTTTTTGGTGTATTAAGAATGATCTCTGGTTTAGGTGTTAGTTGGGGTATTTCTTTTTCTCTTATTTCTGAGTACTTTTCGGCCAAAAGAAGGGGAGCTGCAGGAGGATTAGTCCATGCAACATTTGTAATTGGATATATTTCAGCAATCATAGTTACATTAGTGATTGGTCCTTTTGGATGGCAATGGTGTTTTCTTACCGCATTATATCCTCTTCCCTTTTTGATTCTATTTTGGTTTATTTTACCTGAATCAGCTGTTTGGTCCGAGTATGATAAAGTAATGAAAGAGAGAAAAATAAAACAAAAAATTAGAGTGAAAGAGATTTTTAGTTCAAAATGGATTAAGTTAACTGTTCTACTTATAATTCTATTTTGGTTTGCTGAAACAGCCTATCACTCATTGGTAGATTTCGCGCCAATATTTTTTGAATATCTTTTCCATACTGTAGGTAACGCGAGTTATGTGGGTTCAGCTAGACTCTATATGTTAGTTTTGATGGTAATTGCTGCATTTGGGCTCTTCTTCTTCGGATTTTTAAGCGATTATATAGGAAGAAAAAAAGCGTTTCTTATTGATAATATAATTGGGATTTTTGGTGGCGTGCTATTTGCTATATTCACACTACTGATTTTCAATGATACATTAATATTGACCTCGGCAGTTTTTATAACACTTGGTTTTGGTTTACATGGAATCTTTGGTGTATGGTCTTCTGAATTGTATGATACCGAAGTCAGAGCTTCAGCAAATTCAATAATATTTTCTATAGCACGTGGAGCAGGTTTCGGAGGATTTCTTGTAGGACTCATTTCCGAAACTTTGAATCCATTTAGTGCGGATCCTTTTGCTAGTACTGCTACTTCATTTGCTTCCCTTCAAGCGTTAGGTACTGGAATGTTGCTTAGTTTAATTGCATTTATTGGGGTTTTTATTGTATTGCAATTTGTACCTGAACCAAAAGATAAAACTATCACTGCTCTAAGTAAGGCTGATATCCTTAAACCTTAAATATTCTTTCTTTTTTTTTTTAAAATTGAAAAATTAAGAATCTCAAATTTTTTTATAATTTCATTTATTTATAGAAAATAAGACAAAAACTTTTTTATAATAAGAAGACGATTAAATTATCAAATAAAAAAGAAGTTGAATATGGGTCAAGGATTGCGTAAAAAAGGAAGATTAATTATATATTCATTACTTTTAATTTTATTTACTGGTTTAATTTATCAGAGTAGATTTATTAAGGCTCAAGGGAATGGTTTATCATTAACTATTCAAAATAGCTTTAAAATGACAGAATATTCTGTGTTAGAAGGATTGAATCAGAGTGAGAACTCAATAACCATTCAGTTGCCCTCCGCTTCATGGACTATTGATGATATTCAACTAAATTTCAGTGATATAGAACACGAGATAGATCTGATAACAATTGAAGATAATCTGCATAATACGTATAAAAGAGTGCATAATAAGAATCCAGCCCAATACATTTTTGGCCAGGCGGTTCAAATAAAACTTGATTATCCTACAAATATTTCGGGAGTTTATATTTTCGGTAAGGTAAATGGCTCTCATCCCGGTATCCCTCAAATACAAATTAGAGGGTATGATATTACTAATAATAATCCAAATACTACAATCTACGGATCGACAAATTTAAACATCACTTCTACTCCTGGTTGGTATCTTCAGAATTTTTCTACTCCTATCTCATTAAATAAAGGAAATTATTATTTAGTTCTAAATGGGTCTTTACTGCCAATATATTCTACTATACTAGGAGCAGGATTTTGGTGGGCATATAATGATATTGACCCTTTAAATCCGCAATTAAACACTTCGGAATATGATACTTCTAATCAATGGAGCACTGGAAGTTCTGGAGCTCCATTCTTATATAAACTCGTTCAAAAATTAAACCTCCCATTCTATCCAGAAAGTAATAATATGACTGTAAAAATTAATAATAACCATTACAATGTTATGAATGGTAGTTCTATGGGTGATGGTTATTTAAATCAAACTAATTTAGATTACACACCTGGAACTAATAGTTTTACATTAAATATATATAACAATAAATCTGAAAACCTAATTTTTAATGTGAGTTACAAAATACATATTAGGTATACTTTATTATCCACTGCTTCAGTTTCTATTAAAGAGAATATTAATAATAATTGGACAGTTACACCAGCTATTTTAAGGCATTCGGATAATGATTTAGTTGAATTTCATTATCCTATGAGTTGGGAAAATTTAACTATTTATAGAGATGAGCAGGATATGACTTCAAATATAACAATAGATTCAATACATAGAATTATTCTTATTCCAAATATTACAATTATTCAAGGCGCAGAATGGGAAATAAAAGCTCAATCTCCTAATATTTTATTTGGTCTAAAAACACCAAAAACAGAATTTAATTTAGGTCAGGAATTACGTTTTTCATTGGAAGACCCAATAATTCCTGGTAATTACACATTTATATTAATAGATCCTGCTGACACTGAAGAGACTAGAATTAAAAAGATCATTCCAATTGATGATAATATCTTTTCCTATGAACTCCCATTAACTTCTCCTGATGGAACATATATAGCATATGTATTTTGGAATAATGCAACTGATGCTGGCGCTCAATCACAAGAGTTTCTAATTTCTATTCCAAATTCAAGTCAACCTCTAGATTTATCAATGCTAATAACAATCCTTATAATTTCAATAGTTGTTGCTGGTTCTGGCATTTCAATTTATGTTGGAGCCAAACGTATTGTGAAAAAACGCAGATATGACATGGAGAGGCTCCTTAATAAATGTATTGATATTTTAAATTTAAATTACTTAATTGTGACTGATAATAAATCTGGTTTAGATGTATATACTGAGTCTTATGGAGATAAAAAATTAGATTCCACTTTAATATCTGGGTTTTTACAAGCTGTACGAGAATTTGGTACTCACGTTGCTGAAAAAGATACAAGAATAGTTAAACTAGATTATAAGGACACTATTATTTTAATGAAAGAATTTGTTAATATCAGATTAATCTTAAATATGAAAGACACTCCCTCGGAAGACTTTATCTATTCAGTCGAATCATTAGCTTACGAGATTTATAAAAGATACGGAGATCAGATTGAAGATTTTAAAGGGGGTCTTAAACAATTCAGTGGTATAAAGGAATTAATCGATAAACATCTAAATGTATCGTTTCTATTGCCTTTCAAGGTTGTTGAGAATCCTAATATTAAATTAACTCCCTCAGAAAAAGCAATGGTAAATAAAGCCATACAATTTGTAAAAGACCATAAATTTGATTACTTTTATTCATTATATTTGTTACCTGCAAATGAATGTACTCCTAAAGATGCTGAAACCATATTAAATTTAATAGAAAAAGGAATTTTCAAACCTATTAAATAAAAATTTTGAGCTATTTCTTTAACTCTTTAATCCTATTTTTTATTTGGTATCTTGCGTTATCAATGATATTCGCTGCGATAAATGAGGATTCTTCTTTTACTTTTTGTTTTAATATTTGATATTTTAAATCTAATGCCTCTAGAAGAGTTTCTCTGTGATTGCTTTCAGCACCCTTTATTACGATATCGAGAATATGCAGTGCTAACTGTAATTTACCTCCATTAAACAAATTTTTAGCATGATTTAAATATGCTTTTTCATCATTAAGCTTTAATAGTTCTTTTGCAATATCTTCTGATTTTGAAGGAAATAAATCCGTAGGATTACCAGTATTATACCACCCATGGTAAAGTCTGTGGGAAGCATGAATTGCAAACCGATAGCATCCATACATGGGTCTTAAAATAGGGTGGGTTTTGAATTTATCTGGAAAAATTTCTATCATTTCATGATATATTTGTTCAAACCATTTACCTTCGTTTAACCGCTTTACAACCTCATCATGAACAAAATGCATTGCCTCAGCAGTAATTGATAATACATCTCTGACTTTTTCTTTCCCTTTTATCAGCTGTCCATGACCAGGGACAAGATATTTGGCATCCTTCTCCATCATTTTTTCCATAGCGATAGCCCAATCTTTTGGATATCTCTGGACTTTATATGGATTTCCTACGTTTGGAAATGAAGAAACCATTAGGTCTCCCGTACAAATTGTCTCTTTTTCAGGCACCCATAACCAAATAGAATCATCAGTTTCACCTTTATCATGATATACTTCAAAATTGACATTCCCTAATTCAAAAAAATATTTGGCATCGTTTCCTTTAAGAATTATAGTTGGGTCAAGAGTATCATGAGCAGAGACTAAGTTTTCTTGTCCCTTACCTCCAACTGAAGTAAATTGCATTTGATTAATCCAATTATGATATTTATCTAACATTCTGTATTTTTCAAACCTCTTAATACAATTTTCATGGGCAATTACTTGAGGCATATTCCAACCTTTCGATTTTACCTCATCAATGAAAGGTTGAAATGCAAAGGCATGATCGAAATGACCATGAGAATAAAGAAAATATTTAACTGGTTTATCTGTTTTCTTTCTTATTTCTCTGAATGTTTTTAATCCATACTGTTTTATTGGTAAATCGAATACCACCAAACCATCATTAGTTTCAAATACACATGTATTTCCCATGCCTGCTACGAAAAGACACGAACCATCTCCAAATGTAGATGAATCAAAAAATCCAAACCAATCGCTCATTCCATTAGTTGTTTTTCGTACCATAATTATTTCTCTTTTTTTAATAGTTCTTGAATAATTATATCTTTACAATTAAATTATAAAAAGATTATAACAAAATTCCTAACTAAAATGCTATTTAAACTTGGAATATGCTTTCTAAAAATTAGTCACAATTTAAAGGATCAAAGAAAGACCAATAAAAATTGATAAAAAGAATAATAGAAATGATATAATGCTAATCTTTCCATGCCATGAATATTTTCTTGATTTAAGAATCGCCTGTCCTAACCCCGAGAAATAACTCAGTATCAAAAACGCTATTGAGAGGAGAGAAACTATCCCATGAACTGAATAGAAAATCCTACTGACAAATACATATACTTGATTCAACCACGATATAAACGTTATAGTCGTGAGAAGAACACAAAGAATCGATGTATACGTATGGAATTTCCTAGAAACGAATTTTGGCAATTTTCTAAATATTTTTCCATATCGGCTGTATTTTATACCTGAGATCATGGATAACCCATATAACAGGAAAGAGATTGAAAATAAAAGCGCATGATTGCTATAATCGAAAGCTATCGAGAGTAAACCCTCGTCACTATACCCCATACTCTCATAATTCCCCTTATAATCAAAATTCACAATTTCAATATGATCCACCCAACGAACCCATTTATAACCTACATGATAAGGGGCAACAACTCTT
Source organism: Promethearchaeota archaeon (assembly GCA_016840545.1). Lineage (GTDB taxonomy): Archaea > Asgardarchaeota > Lokiarchaeia > Sigyniarchaeales > SOKP01 > SOKP01. The sequence goes on along the minus strand of JAEOSD010000015.1, from coordinate 8,118 downwards.
AAAGGATACCCTTGAGTAAGTGGTAGAGTTTCTCCATTCATTTCATAAGCAAGCAGTATATCATAATTAATTATCTGATTAATCGTAAGGGAAGAAGAAAACCCATCAACTGAAAAAAACACAACCTCTATAGCATCTAGGGTTGGTAGTGCTAAATTTAATAGGCTTTCTACAGATACTCCCTTCCATAAAGCTGTTCCAGATGCTCCTGCTACACATTGAAGAGTAGCAATTAATTCTACACTTGGTAAAGAAGTAAGATTTTCATAGGAATAAGTAAGTGGATTTGAAACATTCCCATCAACTTCAAGCGTCCAAGTTGATATATTAATGTCTGGAAGAGGTTTACTATAAAAAACAAAAAATTCATCATTAGGGGTAATCTGGTACTTTTTTACTTCATGTACTTCTAATATTATAAGAGGAGTTGATATAACTCCAATTAATATGATAAAGAATAAATAAGATATAATAATCGAAAAAACTTTAGAATTTTTTCTCATAGTAGGTTACAAATTTATAAATTCCATCCTATATTAAAAATTAATTCTAATTTTCTATAATTGAGTAGTTTAAAAGAATTTAGCATTTTGAACATTATATTTATGATTCAATTTGACAGAATTTATTGAAATATAGATCAAAATTTAAATATTTGAATAAAGATTAAAAATTCGATTGATCTAATTTAAAATCAAAGATTTATAGGGATATTATGCTTAAAATTAAAAAATGTAGGCTTCTCTTTATTTGTGGATTTAGTTCTGTTTTATTTTTAAGTTTTATAATCAATTTTCAATCTTCTTTTGCTCAGGGTAATGATGTTATTTTAAATAAATCGACTCATCTGAATATGATTGAATTTGCAGATAATATCGACTCAAAAGAAAGCAATAGTTCAATTACTATCCCTATATCCTCATCCACTTGGAATATTACTCAAGTTAATTTAAATTTTAGTGATATTAAGCTTGAACGTGAAATAAATGCTATTGAAGACAACACAACTCTACTAAAAGCGCATCCTCTTGGAAAAGATGTACGAGGTATGGGTGTTCAAATAAATATTACTGAGCCTACTAAAATCTTTGGTGTATATTTATATGGAGCTGCCACATCTAAGTCAATCGTGGATGTTACTAAGGTTCAAATTACAGGTTATCAATCAGGAGGACTTACTCAAGATTCTCCAAATAGCACAATATATGGGTCAACTGATTTAAATATGAATAATTCATTAGGTTGGCATCTTCAAATGTTTTCTTTTCCAGTAAATCTTTCAATAGGGCAATATTACCTGATTCTTAATCTTACAGAAGCTATGGTCGTCGAGGGCCCAACGATTTATTGGTTTTATAATGATGAGAGTCCTGTGCATCCAGAACTTCATATTTCATTTTACGTGAGGGATCTTTTAATTTGGCATTGGACTAGAGGAAAACAAGGGTCTCCTTTTCTTCATAAAATAATCCAAAGAACGAATAAGTTATATTATCCCGAAAATATTAATATGACCGCTGAATTAAATGGTCAGATCTACAATGTTACAGATGGATCTATAATTGGAGCAGGTAATCTGACTATTAAAGATCTAGATTATAATCCTAATGATAATGATCTAAATATTCAAATACATAATAACAACAATGTGCAGTTGTTTTTTAATCTAAGTTATCACGTTGGGCTCAAGAATAAATTAATTTCTAATGGATATGTGTTAATCCAAGAAAATCATGACAATAATTGGACTCTTACTCCTGATATATCGCGATTTTACGTGAATCATTCAATAAAGTTTGATTATCCTAGTAATTGGTTTAACCCAAAAGTGCTTAGAAATGGGATAGATATATCTTCTCAAGTTCAAATTAATACTTCTAAAAAATTCATATTTATTCCAAATAATACCATAATTGATGGTGCGACTTGGCAGATAACTGCTAATTCTCCAAATATAGACTTAACATTAAATACACCAAAAACAACTTTTGAACAGTCACAAGAATTAAAATATTCTGCTTTTGCGCCTATTTTAGATGGGAATTATACCTTTATTTTATATGATTCTCTAGGTTATCCAGAAGATAATATAACTCTCCCTGTTACTTCTCTTGAAACTGTATATAGTTATAATTTATCATCTAATCCAAATGAGGGAATATGGGTGGGATATGCGTTTTGGTATAATTTGACAACTGCTGGTGTTAAATCCGCAAATTTTGAAGTAAATATTGATAGATTGCCATTAATTATCCTTATAACTGTTATAATTGGTTCTGTAAGTGCAGTAAGCATCTTCACATCATATAAAGTAGTTAAGAAAATAAAAAGGGAGCGTGAATCATATCGACAAAGCATATATAACAAATACATGGATATTCTTAATCTGGATTACTTAATAATTATAGATAAAAACTCTGGAATAAATATTTTTGATAAAGTTTTAGCAGCTAAAAATATGGATGCTTCTTTAATTTCAGGATTTTTAGAAGCAATTAGGAGTTTTGGTATTGATTTAACTGGTTCAGATCAAAAGTCTCAGGCGATTAAACTCGAGTATCAGAATTCCAAGATATTAATGTCTGAGTTTAAAAATTTCAGAATGACACTTATTATGAAAGATAATCCCTCTGAGGATTTCCTTGAATCAATAAGACAGCTATCTTACGATATTGAAGAGAGATATGGAAAAGAATTAGAACACTTTGATGGTGAAGTAGGAAAATTTGCTGGGATAAAAGATTTAATTGAACATCACTTACCTGTTAGTTTAATTTATCCACTCAAAATTAATGAATCATTTGATATTAAGCTAAATTCAGGTGAAAAAGAACTTATAGCTTCGGCAAAATCCATTATGAAACAAAAAGGAATAAGCTACTTCTTTGTATCCAATTTAATTTCTCAAAAAGGAGGATTTCAAGCAAAAGAGGCGGAACTTATTCTTAATCTAATTGAGAAAAATGTATTCGAAACTTCAATTAACTTATAATTATATTTTTCCAGTTTTTAAGATTAATAAAAAAAAAATAGTTAAAAAAAAGAAATTATTCTGGTGCTTTTTTCCATTTTCTACTTAAGTAGATTATTATAATAATTAAAAATGGAATGCCAAGGACTATACAGACCCAAAAAATTCCCCAAAGGTAAGCATAGATATAATAGCTGTAGCTTAAACTACCAGCGAGCGTCCAGTAATTGTTATCGATATAAACGACTAACATGAAAACCAGAAAGAATAAGATACCTGCTCCACCACTGCCTCCGCCATACTTTTTTACTTTCTTTTTCTCTTTTTTCTCTCTACTTTTTATTGCCTGTTTATCTTCTTCAGGTAAAATTTTATACCAAAGAATTGCCGTTACAATTATGCAATATCCGATAACTGGAAGCCATACATATAATAATTCCCATAAAATCAACCATATGATCCATAATACCAACAATCCTAATGAAAATTCATTAAAAGTCGAATTTGGACCAGAGGGTAGAATGGAGTAACTCCATGATTCAATGTATTTCCAGAGTACTATGAATCCTCCAGTAATTAATCCAGCTAAAGCGATACCGTAGATAATTAGGACATACCAATGTTTTTTTATCATACCCATCCAGAAGCTTTCTTCGCTAATTTCATCACTCATTTTTTAAATTACCTTCATTTATTTTTTTAAAGAATTATCAAAAATTTATAGTTTAAATTATTTAAAAGAAGTGGAGACCGTATTTTAATTTTATTTCAAAACGAATATTAATTCAAAATTAATAATAAAAAAGAAAATTTATATATTTTATAGATTCTAACTTTTTTCTGCTCTTGCTAATTCAGCCTTTTTATCCATTATTCCTGTATATGTAGCTGCTGTATTTTCAGGAGGGATAAGATTCTCTTCCTTCTTATAAAGCTTAATTGCTTCAGAGGTACAAGTAGGAACACAAACACCACATCCTATGCATCTTGTTTTATCTACATGCGCAATAGCATCTTCAACATGTACAGCATCCATGTTACATCTCTCTTCGCATGTACCACATCCAATGCATAAATCCTCATCAACTTCCGCGAGGTAATTAGTAGCAAAAAACTGTGCTGGTTCTGGAAGCTTATTTTGATTTACTAAAATTTCACAACAGCAATTACAGCAACAGCATATACACATAGGTCTCATTGAATTTCCCGGCTGTATAACTAGCCCATCTTCTTCAGCCTTTTCTAAAAGATTTAAAGCCTCTTCTTTTGAAATTTTCTTTCCAAAGCCACGTTCAATATAAGCCTCTGCCGCTCTCCTAAAAGAAAAACATATTTCTCGTAGATCAGTTTTTTTACAAGGTTCACCAATAAGATCCTTAGCTTTCCTACAAATACATTCTGCTAGAGATATCGGTTCTCCAATATTCTCGATGATAGTTCTAAGGTCATCATAAGTTGAGACTGTTTGTTCAGGAGTCAAACTTTGTTCAATTGGGATTGTACGTAATTGTGGGATTCCAGATTTGTTCCATTCTTCTGAAATGAATGATTCTTCAAAATATTGATAGATATCTTTCACAAAATCTTCTGTGAGAGAATTTAACTGGTATTCATACATCCCAATCGCTAAAGGAGCATTTGCATAAAATTTTTCCTCACCACTCTTTCCGTAATTAATAAGTCCTTTTTGATACATTTCGTCTAACTTTTTTCCAAATTCCTCTATATTGAAACCAAGTTTTTTTGCTTTCCTATAGATTTTTTCAAGAGGTTGTGGTTGATATTTTAGATATAGTGCTAATTCTGCTTGTTTAGGAGAAAAAAGATGTTTTAGAATTCGTAATTCTACGCCTGATTCTGTTGCTGGATAACCAACAGGCATCTTATCAAGGTGTTTTTGTAATTCTCTATAAATATCTGATTTTTCAGCCATATTTGATCTTTATGATTAAAACTATATAAAATCTTTAATTGCATTTTAAAACTAGAAAAATACAAAAGTGTAAAATATATTTGAAGCAACAATAATAGGACATTTTATTTTCTTCCTACAATAATATAATGCTCTTTTTTTTCTAATGATAAAATTTGAAATCCAGTCTCGATCATAATAGTCTCAACCAGATTTGGATCTAACCATGAACGCCTAGTTTTATAGTATCTAATGGCATTTCTTATGCCAATTCTAAATATTACACTAATAAATTTCCATTTAGGGTAAACTCCACTTCTGTCATGCAATATAAATATTCCATTTTTACCTAATATCCTAAAAACTTCTCTTATTGACTGTTTCCAATCATTGAAGTCATGTAAACTGTTAAAACATGTTGCCAAATCTACATTATTTTCCTCAATCGGGATGTTTTCGGCATAACCCTTTTTAAATTCAAAATTATAAATTCTTTGTTCTTTAGCTTTTTTAATGGCAGTGTTTATCATAAGCTCTGATGAATCGACACCTATAATTTCAGTATTAGGTACTACTTTCTTTAATTCAAAAAGCAAAAAACCAGGACCACATCCAATATCTGCAATCTTCCCATTTTCATTAAAATCATATCTTTTCATGAAACTGTTTATCTTCTTTATAAAGGATGTATACCTTTTTCCAATTCTATTTTCCACTGATTTTATAAACCTTTCTGATCGTTCCTCTGTCCATTCATGCTTTTTATGTTTATGTCCCATTTCTAATTTCTCTTGTTTCTCCGATCTTTTAGATTTTTCCATTCTTCAGGTATTTGAGAAATCTTCTCCCTTCCGGTAGGTTGATGAAGTTTCTTACCTAAAGGGCGTACTTTTAATTTGCCTTGAAAAAATTGTTTTATTCTTGTTTTAGTTATGTTAATATACTCAATTTCTTTATCGACACCGATCACTTTTCTATTATGTTTAATTCCAGCAATTAAACTTGATCCTACTCCGCAATACGGATCTAGTATATAATCGTTTTCATTGGTTAAAGCTAAAATACAGCGTTCTGCTAATTCTACGGGAAATTGGCAAGGATGAATTGTTTTTTCAGGGTGATTTGATTTTACATTTGGAAATTCCCAAAATGCACTATTCCAATCATCAAAAAGTATTTTCCATACATCAGAAGGGTTTTTTCCGAGAGGATCTCCTGATGGTTTTCCTTTATTAGGACCTTTGTATGCTCTTTTACCCGGATATTTCTGAGGAACTCGAACTTTATCTAGGTAAAAAATATAATTATCAGTTTTGGTAAACCATAAAATCGTTTCATATCTCCCGGAAAATCTATTTTGGCAATGCAATCCATGCCCAAAATGCCAAATAATTCTATTTCTTAGCTTAAGATTATATTTTTTAAAAATTTTATAAAAGTAAAAATCTAACGGGTATACCTCGCCATCTTTAATATAATTACCAATCTCCCAACATATACTTCCATCATCAGCTAAAGTTCTAATTAAATCTTGAATAATTTTCTCTTGTTTATTCAGATATTCTGCTAATTCTAATTCAATTTCATAATCTTTACCTAGATTATAAGGAGGAGATGTTATTATCAATCTAATTTGTTTATCTGGAATAGTTTTTAAGAACTCTTTTGATTGACCTCGATGTAATATAATTCGGTTATTTATATTGAATTCTGTAGAAATTTTTCCGAATTCTGGAGGTTCTATGATTTTCTTTTGAATCATAACAAGCTCTTTAATTAATTTAGAATCTATAAATAATAATTAAAGGTTTTTAAAGAAAAGTATAATTATTAACTTATTAATTACACTAAATTATTTCTTAAAATAATCAAAAAAGACGTATGCTTTTTATACCAATTAGAGGTAAAAGTTAATTGGTGGGCAAAAAACAAATTATCATTTCATTATTACTTCCTTTCGTAGTGCTTATTGTTATACCTGTTTTTTTATTAATATTTTCTACTGAGATCTCTTCTTTATTTAATTTAAATCCAATACTAATTGTATTAAGCGTTATTGTCCTCATTTGTGGGTTTTTTTTGTTTTTAAGATGTATTTTAATATTCCATAGAAAAGGTTTGGGAACTTTGATGCCAATCTCACAAATCCAAACTAAAAAATTGGTAATTAAAGGACCGTATAAATATGTCAGAAATCCAATGATTATCGGAGTGATAATCATGCTCCTTGGAGAATCTCTTCTATTCGACTCGTTAGCTATTTTCATATTTTCTTTAGCATTTTTTATTTTAAATATAATATATATTCCCTTATTTGAAGAAAAAGGATTATTGAAAAGGTTTGGGGAAGAATTTGCACGTTATAAAAAACAGGTTCCAGCTTGGATACCTAAATTAAAGCTTAGTAAATATAATCGCGATAAAAATTTAGATTAGATTAATATTAACTCTTGTTATTCTTCATTATTTTTCTCTAATTGCTTTTTTTCTCTTATCAAAAAAATATAAACAAGACGCAATAGACCATAAGAAAGAAGATATTACCCAGATTATTTCTGAAAAGACAAATTCAAAATATCCTATACTGATATAAATTATCTGAAGAATAGTAAATATAACACCAGCTGGAATAGCTAATATTAATAATATTTTGTATTTTTCGATATTCTTATAAAGAAGAATGAACCCTATTCCGTTATATATAAGCATCCAAATCCAAAAAAAATTAATCATAGCTCTAGCACGATCTGAGAATGGTTTAGTCCCTGTTATTGACGCAAGTAATGGTCCAAAAAATATCATAAAAATGGAAATAAATATAAAAGCTATCCCAAAGATTAACCATATCTTTTTCCAGATTTGCTCAGAAACCATTTTTATCTTCTTATTTTTTAAATGGATTTGGAATCCACTTAGATACTTTTTGTTTATAGGTTAAATATTGGCTACCAAATTTCTCTTCTAAAATGGACTCTTCGAAATTTACCATTTTATCATATACCAGAAATAATATAAAGAAGAGAACAACTGAAATCAATGAAATTGAGAAAGCTATAAAAGCGACATAAATTAGTAAGATTCCGAAATACATAGGATTTCTCACGTGACTAAAAATTCCAGTAGTTATAAGGTTGTTTGGGGGTTGATGTGAATGAAATAAATCTCGATGTGATATTAATATAAAAGTAATAGCAATAATTAGAATACCAATAGATAATGGCAAACGTATGAATAG
>JAEOSD010000118.1 GCA_016840545.1 Promethearchaeota archaeon | reverse complement strand
GTGCTATCAAACCCCCACCACAAACAACTACAATTGAGTCATACTTTACCTTATTTCTGATAATAGTGGAAAATTGAATAATTTTTTCAGCATTAATTTGAAAACTATTATTAAAGAGAAGTGATCCCCCTATTTTTATAACTATATTTTTCATAATAATCAAATTTGATTTTTCTTTCTATTTATTAATAAATAGGTGATATGATAAAATAAGTTTCATGATTCCTCAGAAACATAAAGTTATAGTAGAAGTTCCACATAGAATTTCTGGTTTTTTCGAAATAGTTGATGAAATCAATGGTATAAAAATCAACAATCCAGAAAAAATAGGATCTAGAGGAGCTGGTTTCAATTTAAATAGTTTTGGAAGAACTGAGATAATAATTGAAGAGTGGGAGGATTTAAAACAAAATTGTTGTCAAGTCTATATCAACAATGAAGAATTGAATGCGAATGCAGAAACTACATATTTTATTTTTAATTACTTAAAAAATTTCTTTAAAAAATATATAAAAATAAAAATTATTCATAAATTTGATTTTCCAGTAGGGTGTGGATATGGAGCAAGTGGTTCTGGGGCTCTAGGGACAGTTTATGGTTTAGATTGCTTATTAAATTTAGGTTTTTCTCTTTATGAAAAAGGGAGGATAGCCCATATAGCAGAAGTGATTAATAAGACGGGCTTAGGCACAGTTTGTGGGCAATTAGCAGGGGGTTTATGTATGTTAAAAGAGCCAGGATATCCTTGTAATTTTGAAAGGATATCAATTCCTCATAATTTAAAAATTTTTTGTGGATCTTTTGGTATAATCGCCACAAAATCTATTTTAACTAATCCAGAATTAAGTTTAAGAATAAAAAAAGCTGGTAATAAAGCCCTAGCTAAGTTAATGAAAAATCCTACTATTAAAACATTTGTGTCAGTTTCAAATGAGTTTGTCAAAGACACTGACATGCTTAGTATACTTGACTTAAAGGAAGTAAGGGAATTAATTGAGAATTTAAATCAATTGAATATTATAGGAGCTAGTATGAATCAATTAGGAAGATCAGTATATGCAATTTGTAAAAAAAGAGATGAGCGTAAAGTATTAGAAGTTTTTGAATGCTATTACCCAAAAATAAGGATCTTTGAATCTTCTATTCGTGAAAGCACGAAAATACCTTTAGAAAAAAGTTAAATACGACTTATTATTCAACTTTCGAAGAATTCAGTGATTTTGATTTTATACTAGCGGCTTCTACAGCTCTGATTAAAGTTGCTCTTAATTTTGCTGATTCAATTTCATGTATAGCGGTTATTGTAGTACCTCCAGGTGTTGCTACCATATCTTTTAATTCGCCAGGATGTTTATTTGTTTCTAGCACTAACTTAGCTGAGCCTAATACTGTTTGAGCGGCTAATTTTTGAGAGATGTCACGTGGTATCCCCATTTTGACGCCTCCATCAGCCAGAGCCTCAATTATTATAAAAATGTATGCTGGACCACTACCAGATAATCCAGTAACTGCATCTAAATGTATTTCATCGAGTTCAACAACCATACCGACAGAATTAAAGAGATTTTGTACATAGTTTTTCTCTTTTTCAGTAACTTCCGCATTGGAAGCGATTACTGTAGCAGCGGCTCCAACTATAGCAGGTGTATTAGTCATAATTCTTATTATTCCACCAGGCTTATTTAGAAATTTTTCAATATGACTAATAGATACGCCTGCTACGATAGATACTATAGTATGTTGTTTTGTTATTGCTGGGCTAATTTCTTTTAAAACTTTATCTATAACTTGAGGAATTACTGCAATTAATACATATTTTACTGATCTAACAAGTGAGACATTATTTTCAGCATATTCAACATTCAGCTCCTTAGATCTTTCAACAAGTTTATTGTTATCAATATCGAATATTATAATTTCATTTTTTTCAATTGTTTTTGTAGAGATAAATCGATTTATTAAAGCATATCCAATCTTTCCAACACCAATTACACCTAATTGTTTCTGAAACATACTTTTAAAATAGAAGCGTAACCAAAATAATTTTACTATTAAATAATGTCTAGTGTTGGGGTTAATGAAATATTTAAAGCATAACATGAAGCAATTTTTAGTAAAAATTCAATTAGAATTTCTAATCATTATAATTGGCTCGAATTTTGAAAACTTTTAGATTTAAATTAATGAAACTTAATTTTAAGAAGAAGAGTTTATCAGTTATTATCTATGATTATCAATATAATTCATTTCTTAATTCTTCAATGAGATGACGTTGAATAGTTCCGTTTTGTCTATCAAATCCTTCACAAACGACACTTCTAACACCTATTAAATCAGGAGAGATTACTTTTATTTTAGAAATAGAATCTTTTCTTAAATTACCTGCCAAAGCAACTTCTAAATTCAAATCATTTGCTAAATTCCTAAACTGAATTAACTGCTTAACGCTTAAAAAGTCAAATAATCCTTTATTATCTTTAATAAAAGTATCAAGCATTACAATTTCAGAGCCTGAATCAGCAGCAATTTTAGGAAGATCCAAAAAACCAGGTGAAGAATCCATTCTTTTTTTATCTGCATATCCTGCCGTTACAATTTTTATATCATTATTATAATGTTTAACAGCTTTTACAACCTTTTGCATCAATTTAATACCTTCTTCTAGATCTTTGGGGCCTTTCAAACCTACTTTTATTATATCCGCCCCTGAGACTGCGGCTCCTAATGCAGCTAATGAAGCAGACCCGGGTAAGTAGGGAAAATCTCCAATTGTAGCACTTAATAATTGAGAGCTGTAAGGGGGAATTAATTTTTTCATTTCTTTAATGACCCATGGAAAATTTGCTCCCAATGAGCCTTCATCAGGATTTTTACAATCGATATAATCTACATTAGATTCAATAGCTACAGCAGCTTCTTTTAAATTTCTTGGGCTTACTAAAAGTTTTATTATTTTTCGCATTTCAAATCATCTTTAACGTAAAAGGTCCAATAAAATTTTTTAACCTTATTAATAAATTAGGTTATCTTTTCCAAAACAATTAATTAAATATAATGATATAAAAATTTAAATTAAATAATTATTATTAAATATCAAAAAAATTATGATTTAAATATGTCGCCTAAAGAAATTACGAAATTAGACATCACTAATGAAGTTTTTAAAGAACCATTCGAAGTAATAAGACAGATTGCCTCAAACCTAGAAGATATGAAGTATACAAAAGTGATACAAACCTTTGTTATGGAAGATCGTAGATTAAATTTATCTTTAGAAAGAGATGGTTCCAGTTATTTTAAAGGTAAAGTTGTTTGGATTGGAAATAAGAAGGATGATAGTGAAGGTACAATTTTTTGTGTTGATAATAAAACAGAACTAAAACAAATTAATCCTAATCCAGAAAATACTGAAAAAGTAATACTTGATATTAAAAAGGAAACTATTAAAGTATCCACCGCTTCAAAAACTAAATGTGCTGTATGTGGAAAGAATATTGAAATTTTTGATGAAGTTGCTGGATGCCCTTTATGTCAATCAAGAGCACATAAAGAACATATGATTGACTGGGTAAGAATGAAACATTCTTGTCCTATTTGTAAGAAATCTTTAAATGTATCAAGCTCAGGAGTTATCTTTATTGATTAGATTTAGAAAACATATTTAATTTATTAAGATTTATTGTTCCATCATATATAGCAGTTCCAATTAAAACTCCTGAAAAACCATTTTCATAATAAAATAGAACATCATTTAAATTCTTAATTCCTCCTCCTACTAAAACATTGCCATTAAAATTCTTTTTAATTTTAAGATATAATAGGGGAATTCCTCCAATTTTTTGACCAACTTTAAAAATATCTAATAAAATGATGTTTTTTATCCCGATTTTTTCTAATTTTCTAACTACAGTTAATGGTGTTAAACTTTTTAGCTTATTTATCTTAGTAATTATTCTTTCTTTATACATATCTATGCTGATTATGATCTTATTCTTGTTGAGAAGCTTAAAGCTTTCTTTAATGGTTTTTATTTTTTGGATAGTCTCTAAACCAAGAATTATACTTTCTATTTTAAATTCTAAACATTTTTTAAGATCATTAATAGATTTAATACCAGGATCAACAATTATTTTAATATTTTCAATTTCCAAAATTTTTTTGAGTATCCGAAAATTAGGTTTTTGTTTTATAATTGCATCTAAATCAGCAATATAAAATTGTTTAATATTAAATTTTTCTTTTAAATTTCTGATAATGTCAAAAGGCTCACTTGTATTAAACAAAGGAGATTTCAATGGTTTATAATTATCTCTTTCACCCTTAATTGCATGTACTGCTGTTGAATTTAAAATATCAATTACAGGGAATACTTTAAAATTAGACATAATCTCGACAAAATTTTAACTAAATCAATTTAATAATAAATTAACAAATTACCATTTTGAAATACTCTTTTTTTTTAAAAGTATTGATTATTTAATTAATTACTAAATAAATTTATTTTTAAGGTATAGAATCTAACTTTTTCATTAAATATTCTAAATAATTTTTGTTGGTGGGATAAATGAAAACAGATGCGTATATTACGAAAATTATACAAGATACTGGTTTAACTAGGAGTGAAATTCATAACAAAGTTGAAGAAAAAAAAAGTGAGTTAAAAGGTTTAATATCTGATGAAGGAGCATTATTTTTAATAGCTAAAGAGTTTGGTGTAGATGTTTCGAATGAAAATACTGATTTAATAAAAGATATTGAAATAAACATCTCCGATATTAGTTTAAATATGAAAAATATCACATTAATTGGAAGAATTAAAGAAATATATAGTGTTTATGAATTTAATAAAGAAAACCAAGAGAAAGGATATGTAGGATCCTTTTTATTACACGATACTACAGGAGAAATTCGAATAGTTCTGTGGAATGAACATGCCAATATGTTCACAAATGAGAATTTTAAAAAAAATGAACTAGTTAAAATTTTAAATGGTTATACTAAAGAAGGTAGGTATGGCACAGAGTTGCATATTGGAAGATTGGGAAAAATAATTTTATCTCCAGATGATGTTGATTATAAGAAATATCCAAAAATAAAAGATGAATTTGTAGATATAAACAAAATAAGTAAAATGTTAAAATCTGTATCTATTGAAGGCAAAATTTTACGAATATATCCAACCAAAACTTTTACTAAAAAGTCTGGTGAAAATGGCACTTTAGCTACAATTAATTTAATGGATACTACAAGCACCGTAAGGGTTAATTTTTGGAATGATGATATTTCTAAAATGAATAATATTAAAATAGGTGATTATGTTTCGATCACTTCTTTAAGGCCAAGAGAGAGCAATTTAAATCCTAATTTAATAACTTTACATGCAACTAGAAATACAAATGTATCGAAAAAAGAAAAAAAACTGAAATTAGAAATAGATTTGAGTAATTCAATAAAAAAACTCCAAAATAAAGAAAATCTTGTATCATTTAAAGGAATTATTACCTCTATTGACAACCTGAGAAAAGTTACGCTAAAATCCGGAGATGAAGTTAATTTATTGAATTTTATAGTAAGTGATGATACAGATTTTATTAGAGTTGCAGCATGGCGTGAAACAGCAGAAAGTCTATCGAAAGAATTATCAAATGATAAAGGAGTAATGATTAAAAATGCACTTTTAAAATATAGTAATTTTTCCGGGAGAAAAGAAGCTTCTATAATAGAGGAATCACATTTAGAAATAATAAATCTTAGTTTTAGCAACCTCAAGAAATTTGAAGGAATATCAGAGATTAATAATATTTCTCATTCGAATAATATTACCAAAATTAGTGATATAAACACAGCAGGTTTCTTTGAAATAAAAGGTTTAATTGCTAAAGAAGTAAACCGAATAAATATCTATAATGCCTGTTCTAAATGTTTTAGAAAGATAGAAAATTGTAATTGTGAAGAAAAGGGTGAAATAAAACCTAGAATGATTTTAAACCTTTTAATTGACGATGAGAGTGGTATAATGCGTTCTTCATTTATAGGTGACATTGCTGAGAAGTTACTTGGAAAAGAAACCGAATTAATAATGAAAGTAATGGATACTCCTGATTATGATAAAGTTTTAGAGAAACTTTCAAGCCAGTTAGTAGGAAGAGATATTTACATCAAAGGAAAGGTTAAATTCAATGATTACTCAAATGCTTATGAATTAAATGCTTTTGATTTTCAAGAAGTCGATGTTGATTATGATTTGGAGCAAATTATCAATGAAATTTAATTATTATTTGATAATTTAATAAACCTTTTTTAACTGGTTTTTATTATCTTTATCATTTTTTTTTCAATAGATTAATTTGTTAGATTATAATTAGTATAGAAATTAAGATTTATCTTGTATGAAGGAAGTTGATATTGTAGGATTAGGGGAAGCTGTCATAGATTGGGTAGCTGAAATACCACATTTCCCAAGACCTGATGAAAAGGTTGATGCAATAACTGAGAACTATTTTCCAGGTGGAGTGACAGCCAATTTTTTAGTAGCAATAGCTAGATTAGGAGGTAAATGTGGATTTATTGGCGCTGTTGGTGATGATTCTTATGGAGATTACTTGATAGAAGATTTTAAACATGAAAATATAGATACAACTTTTACTATTAAAAAGAGGGGTAAAAAAACACCTATAAATTTTATTTTCATTGCTAAGGGAGAAAAAACAATCATACAATCTCCGCATATGCAAACAACGAAAATTGATCTCACTGATTTAGACCAACAATATATAATTAATTCAAAAGTACTTCATACTACAATGATACATCCAGAAATCTCTGAAAGAGCAATAGCTATAGCAAAGAGAAATGAAGTTAAGGTAACTATAGATTTAGAATCGCAAATAGCAAAAAGAGGATGGAAAAGTCTAAGTAAAATGATTTTAAATGCTGATATATTAATTCCTAATAAAGAAGGAGCAAAATTAATTACAAAACATGAAAAACTTGATGATGCTGCTAAAGTTTTGGTTGAAAAAGGAATTCCAATTGTAATTATTACTTTGGGGCGTGATGGAGTGTTAATTACCACAGAAAAATATCAAAAAAAGATTCCGGCATTTGATGTTAGAAATATTATTGACACAACTGGTGCAGGAGATACTTTTAACGGAGCATTCTCATTTGCGTATTGGATTAAAAAATGGGATCTAGAAAGATCTTGTAAATATGCTAATGCTGCTGCTGCTTTAAAAATTCAGAAGTTGGGAGCAAGAACTGGTATGCCTAATGAGAGCATCTTAATGAATTTCTTAAACAGGCAAAAGGAAATTTTTCTGTAGATATCTTTCAAGAATAAATAAGGCAAATTTTGCGATAATTTTGTGGTTTAGCAATAAGATCATTAAAAATACTATCAATTTCCTCTGATGTTAAAATATCTGATTTTTGCGTAAAAGGCCAAATTCCTAATAAAATATCTCCCCTATTTTTTACATTTCCAATTAGAAAGCCCTTTTTATTTCCATTTAATTTGGTTATATAAAGTAATACAATATAATAATTAATCTGAAAGCCTGGTGTATTCTCCCCAATTCTAATTACTTCTTTAATGTTTTGGAAATTAATAACATTTTGGCTTGTTTGGCTTAGTTTCTTTAGCATTGAAATATATTTTGTGGATACGTTAAATTGTTCATTATAAGAAATTTCCTTAAAGGTTAAAGTTAAATCTTTTATCTCATTTTCTATATTACCTTTAAAGATTACTTTATAAACTATTAGACTCATTGAAAACTGGAAATTATTTTTTCTTATGAAAAAGTTTTTTACTTTTCCCTTATATTATTCGGGTATTCTTATTTTTTATGAACTTTTCATCCTTTCCTGAATTAATATATTTTCTTCTGGAAACCCCAAATCCATTAAGAATTTTTTGAGTTTTAATTTATGATCTCCTTGAAGTTCAATTTCATTTCCCCTTACTGTTCCCCCAGAGGCACACTTTTTTTTTGCTTTGGTTAAAATATCTTTCAAATTCGCATCAAAATTACCTTCAAATTTGATGACTGTAACCACGCGCCCCCATTTTCTTCTGTCATTGGTAATAATTATTTGTTGTTCGTCAGCGCTTAAACTATCACATATACATAGCTCTTTCGGAAAACTACATATAGGACAAATCTCGTCGTCTTTAATACTCTTTTTTCACAACCTTTTATATTAAAAACTTAATATAGTACAGTATAAAATAATAGAATAAAATCTTATAAAAATCTTTTTTTTATTTTATGATTTTATCGTTAAACAATATTATAAAAATAAATTCTTTCATATTATTATTAGAAAAATTCTTTATGATTAAGTTTAAAAATGTTTAGCTCATGGATCTTTAAGGTAATTATAGCAGGTGCAGGTGGAGTAGGTAAAACTGCCATGGTTACTCGATATTGTACGGGTAAATTTGAAGAGGGGTATAAGATGACTATAGGAGCTGGTTTTCATACAAAATCAGAAACTCTTGATACAGGAGAAGCTGTCAAAATGCAATTATGGGATTTTGCCGGAGAAAAACGTTTTCGTGAACTATTACCAGATTACTGTAAAGGTGCAAGTGGCGCTTTCATTTGCTTTGATATAACAGATTATGACACGTTTAGAGATATACCTGAATGGTTAAGAATTATACGCCAAAAAGCAGGATTTATTCCTATAATCCTTTTAGGAATGAAATGGGATCTCGATAATCATGAGGTTGATTATAATGTGGCCAATGATTATGCTGGAAAAGCAAAATGTAATCAATGTGTTTACAGTTCTTCTAAAGAGAATATCAATGTTAATGAATCATTTCAAGCAATGGCGAAATGGTTGATTTATTATGCTAAGCAATCCGAAACTTAATTTAATAAAATTTATTGCTATTTTTTCTATTAATTTTAAAAATTTCAAATTTGAATAAATTAAAAAGCGCCCCCGGCTTCGCCAAACCTCAGAAATTGAGTGTCTTATGGCTCGAACATGCGACCGCCCGGTTAACAGCCGGGTGCTCTACCTAACTGAGCTACGGAGGCGTACTTCTCAATTCTTTAAATACTAAATTATGTTTTTATGCTCCCGCCGGGATTCGAACCCGGTTCGCGAATGGGCGCTAAAATGCATCCATATGTCGCGGGGGTGAAGGCCCCGTATGTTGCCATAATCTGCTTCCAGCTAACGTCATCGTAGATGGAGATTAACTTGGCCGGACTACACTACGGGAGCAGTTTTTTATTTTCCTTGATTTTTAGTACAAATTTCAAATTATCCTAAATATAATTTTTTAATTAATATTAAATTT
>JAEOSD010000117.1 GCA_016840545.1 Promethearchaeota archaeon | reverse complement strand
TTTTTATATAAACTTATCGCGGAGTAATTACTTACTCTTACTTCTAGTACAAATTCATCAATATAATGGTTTTTTACTTTTAGCATTGATTTATTTAATAAAGCTGAAGCAATTCCTAATCTCCTGTAATTTTTTAAAACAGCTATCGAGACTAAGTGCCCTTTATTTGTAAATTCTAGATTGTATTTTGAGGGTAGTTTTTCAACTCTCCACATAATATAACCAATTACCTTCTCACTAGAATTACACGCTACTAAAAAGGAATCAGCATAGTTGTCAAGAATACTTTTATAGAAAAAATAGGGATAATCTTCGGGTAATTCTTTCTCATTTACCTCAATCACCCCCTCTAAATCTTCTAATGTACATCTTCTGATTATGATTGAATCCTTATCAGTGAAAATATTGAAATATTTAGTCTGTGTATCCTTATCTGTACCCATCTTTAGTTTTACTCGTGCTTTAATTGTAAAAATTTAGCTATATAAGATATTATTTTAGGACTTTTTAAGCTTTTTTAATTGAAAAACAATTTTAAATTTAATCTTTCAGAATCTTAAACGCTTCTTTCTTTTGTTTTTCAATATACTTAATTATTAAATCAAGAGCATCTTGTATATTTTTTTTATTATTAAATAGCTTGATTATTTTTTGAAGTTCTCCTTTTTTTAATTTTTTTTGTTTTTTTGCAATTTCTATCATTTTTGGTAAGACTCTGACGACATTATCTACAATAGTAATGTCTGCCCAGATTGATGTTCTACTTATTGGATTCAAATCAACTGCAATAACTTTTTTAGCCAATTTTTTTAAAGCTTCTGTTCTATCACCGTCTTCTAATGGAACAAATACAACATCTGCTAGTTTAATTCCATGAGGATCCACTTTTCTGCGATTACTAGAAAGTTCTTGAATTTCGATCATTGTATCCTCTTTAATTCCAAGAATATTCTTTGCTCCCGCATTTTCTAATAATGCTTTAATAGCTTCAATTCTTCCTTCTTTTGCATAAAATAAATTCACTTCTAATTGAGCATTCGTAACATTTGAAAAATCTACTAATTCTTTAGCGCATAATGCGGCTGTATTACCATTTACACTTATTATTGGATGTTCAGCTAGTAGTAGTAGGGCTACTGCAGCCTCTATTGCTTTTTTCGCGTTTTCATTAGTTTTTTCTCCGAAAATATAATCAAAACATTCTCCTCTACCATGTGCAATAAGGCCTGCTTTTGCTACGATCAGTTTTTCCATTCCTTCAATAATTTTATGACGGTATTTAAGACTTAGATAACGTGGATGATCTTCTGGTATTTCATGAAAAAAATTTTCGTTTGGACTCATAATTTCGAGTTTTAGAAATTTTAGTATTTTATATAGTTTAAAATAAAGAAAAACTATTAATTTTTTGTATCTTTTAATATTTTAGTTGATAAATATGAGTTCGGTTGTTGAAATGAAAAGTAACGACTTACAGATTTATAAAACTAAAAAATTGTTAGATTATTTAAAAGGAAAAAAAGGTTTTCATACTGAGTTGGTATCGTTATATATTCCTCACGATAGAAAAATTTCAGATGTGACTAATTATCTGAAAAATGAAGTTAGTGAAAGTCAAAATATTAAATCAAAATTAACCAGAAAAAATGTACTCGATAGTATTGCAAGTCTTTTAGGCCAATTAAAAAATATAGATTCCAGTCCAGAAAAGGGATTGATCATGTTTTCAGGAGCAATCCCCCAAAATAATACTCCAGGTACAGAGAAAAACGAGTTATATATTGTAGATCCCCCAGAAAAAGTAAAAACATTTAGGTATCACTGTGCCAGTCAATTTCTATTATGGCCTTTAGAAGAAATGCTTGTCCCAAAGGAAACTTATGGTCTACTTGTTATCGGAAGACAAGAATCTGCTGTTGGTTATGTAAAAGGAAATCATGTTGAGATTGTTAGAGAATTTACCTCAGGAATTCACAGTAAGCATAGAGCAGGAGGACAATCCCAGAAAAGGTTTGAAAGATTAATTGAAGAGGGGGAAAAACAATTCTATAGGAGAATATCTGCCGAAATTAATGAACTCTTTTTAGAAATGGAAGATTTAAGGGGGATTTTTATCGGAGGGCCGGGCCCATCGAAAGAAAAGTTTGTAAATGATGAAAGTATGGATTATAGATTAAGGGAGAAAATATTAGATGTAGTTGATCTTGGATATGGAGGATCTGAGGGAATTCGTGCGCTTATTGATAAAGTCAAAGATAAAATTCAAGATGTAAAGTATATTCGTGAAAAACAAGTTATGCAAAGATTCATGAAAGAAATTGCTAATGATACTGGAATGGCAACTTATGGTCTTGAAGATGTACAGAAAGCATTAAGTATGGGTGCAGTTGATATCTTAATACTCTCTGAAAAATTAGATAGTTATAAAGTTAAGATAGAATGTTCTAATTGTGGATATACTGAAAATCGTACTACTAGTGAACAGAATGTTGTTAATTTAGAGTCTTCTATACAAGAGGAAAGTTGTCCAAAATGTAATTCAAATAGCTTCAATATTACTGATAATATATCGATGATAGAAGAACTTGGGAATATTGCAAATACAATGGGAACAGAAATTGATATTATTTCTTCTGAAACTGAAGAAGGAGAGATGTTACATAGCACATTTGGGGGTATTGTAGGTATTTTGCGTTTTAAACTTAACTATTAATCAAAATTGTAATTAAAAGGTTTTATTTTAAATTTTATGATGAATCAATTGGTAGATGATGAATTTTGTTAAGAGATTTATTACTTAATTTAAAGATGATTATGTTTGGAGGAAAAGGAGGGGTAGGAAAAACCACTTGTGCAGCAAGTTCAGCAATTTGGGCTGCTGAACATGGACGAAAAACATTGATTATAAGTACTGATCCTGCTCATTCATTAGGAGACAGTTTAGGAATGGAGCTACCTCCTGGTGAACCTGTGCCTGTAAAGGATGTTGAGAATTTAACTGCTTTGGAGATCAATCCCCAAGCAAAAGTAGCAGAAATTAAGAAATTAACTGAGGTAAATCCAATAGGAGATCTAGGGATGATGGGAGACATGGTACAAAGTATGTTAGATGGGATGGCAGGAGATACAGATGAGGGAATATCGTTAAATCCTCCTGGTATTGATGAGACCTTAGCTTTTGGAAAAGTTTTAGAATTTATTGAGACAGAACATGATTATGATTTAATTATTTTTGACACAGCTCCAACCGGGCATACACTTAGATTATTAGGACTCCCAGAAACATTGTCTAGTTGGATTGGAAAAATTCTAAAATTAAGATTAAAATTAGGGCGAATTTTTGGTAAATTTAAAAAATTATTTGGAGGAGGAGATGATCAACAAGATGATTCATTGGGGGTATTAGAAAGAATGAATGATGCTATAATAGATGCTAGAGATGATTTAACCAATCCTAACGTAAATTCTTTTGTAATTGTTATGATTTCCGAAGAAATGGCAATAGCAGAAACAGGAAGATTATTAAATCAATTAATAAAGTATAATATCCCCAATTCAAATATTGTAATAAACCAACTATATCAGGATCCTTCTGAATTATGTGAATTTTGCAAGGCTCGTCGAGCTATGCAACAAAGAAATTTAAAAAAAATAAAAACTATTTTTCAAGACAAACTAAATAAAAGCCTAATTGAAGTACCTTTATTTAAAGATGAAATAAGGGAATATAATATGTTAAAAGAATTTTCAAAACGTTTAATCGATTAATCTAAACATTTAATTCTTTTTTTAAATTGCAATATGTGCAGATTTTTGCAATTCCAGTGGGATAACCACAAATATTACAACTACAATATTTTTCCTTTCCATAATGATTATATATTATTTCAGAAATTTCTAAAAATCCGTTTAACAAATTAAATTCAATTTCAGGGCTATATCGCTTACAAGATTGAATGAATTCTAAAACTCTTCTTCTTATTATTGGATCGACTTCTCTATAAGGACAATGAGGGGAATAATAATCAAATTTCTTTGTTTTAGCATATATTAATATTTCTTCTTCAGGCAGTTTAAAGAATGGAGTTATTTTTTTGATATAATACGTTCTTAAATCTTTGTTTTCATCTTTTAGTATAAATTGGCTTCCAATTAAGTGTAATCTTTTATAAAGGACATTCATTAAAAATGTTTCTGCTACATCTGTTAAATTATGCCCCATTGCTAAAACAGTTCCACCTAATTCTCTTGCTCCATCATTTAGTAGTCTTCTTCTTATTGTGGCACAATAATTACACGCGTATTTATAATCAGGTTGTTTCTTTTTTATTTTGATGATCTCATTTAAAGTTAAACCAAATCTCTCTTTGAATGAAAGAATTTTATATTCGATATTATATTTTTTACAAAATTTTTTTGCTATTTCAATACTATTTTCTCTATAACCCTTAATTCCTTCATCTATAGTTAAAGCTATTATTGGGTTAGATTCATGTACTCCTTTTTGAATTTTTATAAGATTATAAAGAAGTGTAATTGAATCTTTTCCTCCAGATAAACCAACAATAATTTTATCGCTGGGGTCAAGCATGTTATATTTTGAAATAGTTTTTGCTATAATTTTTTCAAAACTAATTTGAAAACAATCTGCACATAATAATTGTCCTGAATGTTTTCTAAAAATTAGAGATTTTTTCCCACAAAAAGAGCAATTTGATTTTCTTTCTTGTATTCTGAGATTTTTAATGTCGATCACTCTGATAAATGTACTAAACCCAAAAGAGTTTAAAGCCAAAATTTATAAATGTTAAAAGGAAATTCCCGACCACGATAATTATTGTTATAATTCGGATAATATTTAAGGTTAATTTCTTGTTTTTACTTTTTTCATCATATAAATATTCATATGAAATCTCAAAAACAGTATCTCTTTTTATTTTTGAGTCTTCTGGTAATTTTATTAAAACAGTATCTTTAAAACCATCGCCTATTTTATCAATTAACTCATAATTTTCTTTACCTAATATAATTTCACTCTTTTCTTTTAATTCTGATTTATCTTTTAATTCAATCTTTACGTATTCAATATTTTCTACGTGATATTCTGATAGATTACACTCAGTATCTTTTTCTTTATAAACAAATCTATCTTTCTTCTTTTTCTTTAAATCTTGATACTTTTCACCATATATCCAATTAATAACTTCTTTTACCATTCTATCTCCATCAAAAATAGGCAATGGCATTGTATTAAAAAGCACTAAACTGAATGAAATTACAAATAACCATAGGAGCTCTTGTTGCCAAAAATCTGGCCAATTTGCTGTGAAAAATTTTGCAAAATCATTTTTATGCATCCAGTATAAATCACTTTGCACTCCTACGTAAACGCCCGTAACTGAAACATTAACCAAATAATTTTCCCCAGGACCAACACTTAAATTTAAAAATTTTAACCTAAAACTAGTTAAAAAGCTGTTATAGAAAAATTTCTCTAAAGTATCACCATTGGTCACATTAATCGAAGTTCCATTTATTTTGGTAATTATGAGATTTAGACTCTCTTGACTAGAATGGTTATAGGTTATTTTTAATTGCGTATTTGAGGGATATTCATATTGTAGGCCTAAATAATAGCGAGGCCCTAAAGTAACGTTCTTTTCTGAATATGTATCACTAATGGGGTTATAGATATTAAAAGTTAAATTATCACCAACGGAACATTTGATTCTTGTCTTATTATTTAGAATTGTACTTAAACTAATTCCTTGGAGTTCATCTAAATATATATATTTATCATTAGTTTCATTCTGTTCTTTAATTGCATCAATTACATCTCCATCTTTAAGATTTCCATAATTGAACCCCCCCTGATAAGGTTCTAATACATTTTTAACTTGGGTTACTTGTTTATAGAAGGGGGATACAATATAAGGGAACGTAATCAATAATAAGAATCCTATTCCCGCTGTAATAGCATTTACATAAGTTCCTGCACCAGCTATTCTTAATCTTGTATTTCTGTTATGTTTACTTGAATTCAATTCCCACTCATCGACTTCGACAAAAGCCCCAAAACCAATTATGTAGAAAACTCCTACACCCATAATCCCTGTTGATTTAATTTCAACTCCATCAATACTTGCAGATATTCCATGAGCAAGTTCATGAGTGGTAAGTAGGAATAATAAGGGTAATATTAAATAAAATAGGACTGGTAGACCTACAGTAACTCCCGGAATGAGTGGATAAACACCTTGCTCGGGGCTAGGAAAAAAGATTAAATTAATAACGTTAAAAAAAAAGAAATACAAACCATAAATCGTAAATCCAAAGGAAATGAAAATCCCAATATTCCAAAAAATCCTCCAAAAGCGCGGTCTCTTTGCAGCAATTTTTCTTATAAAGTTATTCAATCTTTTTGTTTTAAACATCGCAAGTAAGGGAAAAAAAAAGCTGTAAGAATCCTTTCTATTTCTCAGGAGATAAACCGCTAAAATTACAATTACCCAGAAAATTAAAGAAATTATAAAAAATGGGTTTAATATGAATTCTAAAATGATATCAAGAAAGCTCATTTATTCTTACTCTTAATCTAATAATTATTAACAAATCTAAATTAAAATTAAAGTTATTCTTTTTAAAAAGTAATGAAATAAATTAAATATTTATGATATTAAATTATATTTTTTTAAAATCCAGTTTTCAATTAAAAAATTTTGAGTATTATTTTTCCTAGGAATATATTGAGAATGAATAGTAGATTTAGGTATCCATACTTCCCTATCAGAATTAAATTGAACTAAAATAGCCTTATTTGACTCGGCTTTAATTAAACCCTCTATTTGAGTCATAATTGGAGTTTTTTTCATAGAAGGTTGCTCCTCTATTGCCTCTTTATAAATATTGGAAAAATTCTCAATAATTAAATTATGATCGAATTCATCTTGAAAGACAGATTTATCTTTTTTTTTTGAAGATGTAGCATAGATTATTTTTTCATTTAGTATGTGTGTTAATAATAATCTTAAGATTTCTACTTGAGCGAAATTGAGCATTTTTGAATAATCACCAATATTTATCCATAGAACATCCGCATTATTATCTTCCCAGCTAAATGAAATGTGGGTTTTCTTATCTTGATATGAATGGTAATTTGTCCAATTGATTAATTTCCCATTTAATACCTGTAAAATCATAACAACTTCTTCTAAGGAGAACTTTATAGTTTTTCCCTCATTAGCAGAAGGTTTTTCCCAAACTCCATTAGGTTTTTTCTTTATGCATTGAAAAAATACAAAATTTTTTGATCTTGATAGTGTTTTTACGATTATTCCTGTATTTTGACCGAAGAAACTTTGAATATGTGAATCAACCATGATTCTCTAATGATTATGAATAGAATTATTTATATTTTATTTCCATTTTAAATTAAAAAAACCCATTAAAACATCTAAAAAGGGTAAAGATTAAAATATAAAATAATTATAAAGATATATAGAAATTTGAATTTTTTCATATGAGCACGTATAGCGGGGTGGGCTAGCCTGGTTTATGCCGCAGGGCTCATATATGGTTTTTCCCATCCATAGAGACACCCTGAGATCGTTCGTTCAAAAGCAAAAAATATGTTGGTTTCCAACGAGCTGAAAATCGAACCCCCGCTACTATTTACTTATATTTTCAATAATAATTTCTTTCAAATTAAAATTAATGTAATTTCAGGATTTCAATATAAATATCAATATAAATATATTTATACTTTAATAGTTACATCTTTATTTTTGAGAAATTTCATTTATTATAAATTAAGGATTCTTAAATATTGGTATATAGTTCTATGAGTGAATTTCAGAGAAGAAGACTACCTGCGATTCATTGTTGGATTAAACATCTCCTCGAAGGCCAATTTATGGCTGAGAAGAATATGGTAAATACTATTTTTGGGAGTATAAAAAGAGTTCGTATTATAGGGACAATAGTTGAAAAGAAATTAAAAGGGATTAATAACACAACTCCTCAATATAATAATGAAATCTTAAATACAAGAATAGAGCTTGAGTTAGATGATAGTACGGGTTTAATTCGAGCAAATATATGGAGTGGAAATCCAAAACCCTATAAAGAGCTTAAAAAGGGCGATTTAGTAGATGTTGTTGGGTTAATTAATTATAAATACGACAATCTCTCAATTTCAACTGAAATTATAAAAAAAATCGAAAATCCGAATAAATTATTATTAAGGAATGCGGAAATAATAAAGAAAATTAAATTTGGAAAAATTGATTTTTTTCAGGAAACAGAACAAGAGAAATCTAACATTGATTTATTATTATTTGAACAACCAACCAATAGTAAAGATCAATTTAGGGAAAGTGTTTTTTCTATAATAGATCATTTTTCTCAAAATGAAAATGGTATAAGTTTTACAGATTTATTGAATAAGATAGAGATTTCTGAGGATAAATTAAGGAGATATATAAGAGATTTAGAAATGGAATCTAAAATTTATCAATCAGAAGAAAATTTTTACCAGACCTATTAAAAAAGCCACTTAAATGACTAAATTTTAAAAATCTTATTAAAAATAATAAAATTATTTTTGAAACGGTCATTACTTATTTTATTGAATATAATTTAGGTTGATGCAGATGGATTTAAATGATTATGAAAAACTTCTAGAAAAAGCATATGAAAATATACCAGAAAATGTAAAAAAGCTTTCGAGATTTGAAATACCCAAAGCGCAAATAAGAATAGAGTCAAAAAACACATATATTATAAATTTTAATAGGATTATTAATACTCTAAATCGAGATAGGCGTCATTTTTTAGGAATATTTCTTAAGAAAGCAGGTACAATGGGCGAAATTCGTGGACAGCAATTATTTTTAAAAGGTACCTATAAAGAACAAGCCTTAAATAGATTAATTGAGCAATATTCTAAAGCTTACGTATTATGTAAAATATGTAATAAACCAGATACTGAAATTCAGCGCGAAGGCAAAAAGGAATTCCTTAAATGTACCGCTTGTGGAGCAAGAGAAGAAATTAAAGAAAAGTAAAATTTTGATTTAAAGCTATGAGAGTATATCTCAAAATTCATATAAGAAATGAGATTGAAACAGTGGCCTGTTGTGATGAATTACTATTAAATCAGATTTTCACCGAAGGTAACTTAAGAATCGAGATTAATGAACAGTTTTTTGGTGGTATTCTTATAGATATTGATGATGCTATAGAAATTTTAAAAGATGCGTCTTATTTCAATATTGTTGGAGAAAATATTATTAATAAAGTGATAGATCTTAAAATCCTTCCGAAGGAGGGTGTTCGTTCAATAAATGGCGTTCCAATGGCTTTAAAGATGATGTTTTGATGCCTCATAGGTTTTGTGCTATAT
>JAEOSD010000116.1 GCA_016840545.1 Promethearchaeota archaeon | reverse complement strand
GTTTATTAGCATAATAAATTGCGTATATGAGAGCCGCTATTCCTACTGTAGCAACAATTAATATTATCCAAACAGTTTTTTTAGAAGTTTCCAATGGTTTTCGTACAGGGTTATCTATTTCTTTTTTACAAACGTTACAATATGCATATCCAGTCATAATATTTCATCTCAAAAATTTTGAGTATGTTATTTTAAATAATAGATTATTTTAATTAAAAAAGTCTTTTAAACCTATAATATATTGTTCTATAAATTATTATTTAATTACCTCAAAATGAACTGAATTTGGAACAAAATAAATTTTACATCGAGACCTATGGATGTACTTCAAATAAAGCAGATTCTTACATTATTACAAATTTATTAAATAAATCAAATTACAAACAGTCCACCTTGGATGATGCTGATTTCATTATTATTAATACTTGTGGTGTAAAACAACAAACAGAAAATAAGATAAAAACTCGCCTTAAATCTTTATATAACCTTTTTAGGAACAATCCAGAAAAACATATTATAATTGCTGGTTGCTTACCCTTTATTGATAATTCATATATAGATTTGATTGGAAAGATCGTGCCAAATTTCTCAGCGATAGTTGATTTAGACATCATTCATGAATTTCCGAAAATTTTAGAGCAAATTAAGCAAGGGTATACGAATTTAATATTCAAATCTCAAGGATTAATAGATAAAACAGAATTTTTAATTGATTTCGCTCCAGGAAAAATCACTGGTATTGTTCCTATTTCTGAAGGTTGTCTTGGAGCTTGTACTTACTGTTGTGTAAAAAATGCTAGGGGGCGTCTAAAATGTTATCAGCCTGATAAAATAATTAAAAATGTAAAATATCAATTAAAGCAAGGTATTAAACAGATTTATTTAACCTCTCAAGATTGTAGTACCTACAAATACAATAATACAGAATTAGTAGATATAATAAAAGATATTGTTAATTTGAACTATAACTTTTTTTTAAGAGTTGGAATGCTGAATCCAAGGTTCTTAATCCAAAATTTAGATCAATTAATTACTATTTTTAACTTTGGAAAGATATATCAATTTTTACATATTCCAATTCAATCTGGAAGTAATAATATTTTAGAAAAAATGAACAGATCCTATAGAATTCCAGAAATTATTAATAAAATTGAAATTTTAAGAAAAAACTTTCCGTTCTTAACGATATCTACTGATATAATATGTGGTTTTCCGGGAGAAACTGAAGAAGATTTTAATAAAACGATTGAATTAATAGAATGGCTAAAACCAGATATCCTTAATATCTCGAAATTTACCCCGCGCCCCGGTACTAAGGCAAAAGGAATGCAACAGATTAATGGAAAAATTATTAAAGAAAGATCTAATCGACTTTCAAAAATATTTAGAGGCATTTTATTTAATTCTAATAAAGAGTGGGAAAATTGGGAGGGCGAGGTTTTAATACTTCATGAAGGAGAAAAGAATAATCAAGTTTTTGGAAGAAATATTGCCTACAAAAATATTTTTGTAGAGGGTTTTAGAGGTAATTATGGAGATTTTACATTGGTTCATGTATATAAAGTAAATGGTTTTAACCTTTTTGCAAAGATTATTTAAATATTTAGAGAAAAAGCCAAGTTAAATAAAACCAAATTGTTCTAATGCTTTTTGAGCCACTTTATCACCCCATTCCTGCACAAAGTGACCTGCTTCTTTAAATAAATATGGTTTAGGGCAATTCTGGATTATTTTTCTCAAAGCTTTCATTACTGGTACACCTAACACTGGATCCTGCATACCAACAGCCATAAAGGTTTCTCCAGACCATTTTTTACTTAAATAATCTCTCGCTTTCCGTGATATTTCAGCTCCAGGAGCGTTAAAACTATCAGGAACTAGGTTTGGAAATCTGCGGACCCCCGCCTTATATGTTATATCTGGAAATGGAGAGCTATATGCTGCTTTTTCTCCATCCGTTAAATGAGGACATACTCGTCCCAATAATCTTCCTGGGTCCAAATCTGGATGATTATTATTCCATTCTCTCCAAGCTATAAATCCTTTTGACAATGTTATATCCCCTGTTGCTAAAGCAGTATTCATTAATAGAAGTCTAGAAAATTTTTTTGGTATTTCCATTGGTATTGTGAGACCAATAAGACCTCCCCAATCTTGACAAACTAACGTGATGTTTTTAAGATCTAATTCCTTAATGAATTCTAGGATAGAATTTCGATGAAAATCGAAAGTGTATACTTCTTCCTTTATTGGCTTATCAGATCTCCCAAATCCAAAAAAATCTGGAGCAACAACTCGAATTCCTGCTTTAAGAAATATATGAATCATTTTTCGATATAAATAGCTCCAAGTTGGTTGGCCATGTAAACATAGAAACACTTCTTTAGAATCTTTTGCTCCAACATCAATATAATGCATCCTTAATTCTTCATATCCCTTTAGAGTTTTTAAATAATTAGGTTCATAAGGATAATCGGGTAGTATTTTAAACCTCTCTTCAGGAGTTCTAAGAAATTCCAATTTTTACTCACATTCGTGTTTTGAATTTAATATTATCCTTATTATTTTATAAGATTATCTCAAAACCTTAATAATAAGGAAAAATTGACATAATTGTAAACATCCGATGATATTATTCAACAGAAAAAATGGAATTATTTTTGGATCGCTCTCCTGGATAATAGCTTTTTGCCTATTTACAATAGCAATAGGTTTATATATTAGTGTTGATCCTTATTATAGTATTTTTTCACATCATTTAAGTGACTTAGGAGTAGGAAAAAATTATTCCAACGTGATTTTTATCATTGGTCTTGCATTTACAGAGGTTTTCCAAATTCCATTTTATCTTTCTATTGGAATAGCTCTAAAGCAAAATAAGAGTAATTTTAATTTAATTAAAATTGCTATGGGGGCATCATTAATTTCAACTTTAAGTCTTATTCTTGTAATTCCCTTATTACCCGATCTTGGAAACCCAATATGTTATACCATGCATGGAATTCTAGGATTTATACACTTTATTGCTATGGCAATCGCATATACTTTTTATAGCATAATCGAACTTTCAAATCCTAGAATATCAAAAATATTTGGTTTTGTCTCAATTTATTCCGCATTATTTTACAGTTTGACTATTATTTTTTTCACTATCCATATAATTTATTGGCTCGCTATTTCAGGAATATTTCTATGGGTATTTATGCATACATTATTCCTTATTAGAACTAAAGAGTAAAATTTCTTTTACTTAAAAGCATATTTTATAAATAAATTTTTAAATGATGAAGGGCTTTTTTTTTATCACTCTATACGTGGTTAATAGAGGGCTTAAAGGAATAAATAGAATATCTTTCAAAAAATATCCATAAAAGCAATGTCAAACTTAGATAAGAAGTTCTATAAAATCAGCGGCTCAATATTTGGGATAATGGCATGGATTATAGGATTTTTATCTTTTACTATTGCCATAATTTTACGAAGTAGCGTTGATCCTAACTTTAGTTTAACATCAAAATATTTATGTGATTTAGGAATAGAAAAATATGATTCGCATTTTATTTTTTCTATAGGATTTATTCTTAATAAGAGCTTTTTAATTCCCTTCTATATATCATTTGGATTTCTTTTACAAAAAAAAATCTATAAGAGTTATTTAATCAGGGTAGCAATCGTTACATCTATTTTTTCAATGCTTAGCCTGATAATTCTTCCTCCCTTTCTTTTAGATCCATATAACCAATTCTCTTGTAGCATGCATGGTATTCTAGGTTTTATCCATTTTAGCTCAGCAACTTTTGCTTTTACCTTGTATGGTATAATTGAGCTTTCAAATCCTAGAATTTCAAACTTTTATGCGATAGTTTCATTTATAACTGCATTCATGCATGGCTTCTTTTTAGTTTTCTCTCCTATACACCTAATTGAATGGTTTACTATCGGTACTGATTTTATATGGGTGCTAATCCACACAGTCTTTTTATTTAAAAGTGATCAAACCCAAGTACAAAATATCGTAATATTTGAGCTGGATTATCTATTAAAATATAATCGAAGAGTTGAAAAATAGATTTTAAATTGTTTTTTATCTAAAAAAATTAGTAATTATAATTTATTTAAGACCATATTTTTCTAAGAAACTGGTTAACCTAGCTCGGTGAAATTTCAATCCAAGTTCATCTGGAGGATATCCAAATGCTAATGCAAATAATTCTGTTAGGTAGAGAATAGGTATATCAAATGTGTTATTAGATTGAGTTCCAGCCTTTTTTTGATTTGTATCCATTTGTTGAAAACATGCAGGACAAATTACAATAAATGCTTCTGCACCAGCATTAATAGCGCTGTTAAATTTGTTTGCTAATACTTGCATTGAAGGTTCCTCCTCAGCATTTCCTACTCCTGCTCCACAGCAAAGCATTTCCTCTGTATAATCGACTGGTGTTGCTCCTGTTGCGGCTACAAGTTCTCTCAGTTTTACTGGTTCCATTGGATCGTCTGTTTGCATAATTTCAGAAGGGCGATTATAGTGACATCCTGTATGGCAGGCTACTTTTAAACCTGAAAATTCATGTTTCACGTGCTCCTTTATTTTTTCAACGCCTAAATCATGTAATACTTCTACAAAATGTTTAACATTAATACTACCCTTGAATTCTTTCTTAACTGATTTTAAAATTTCATCAATTTTTTCTTTTTCGTGATCATCATGCTGTAACTCATGATTGACCGCTTTTAAGGTTTGAAAGCAACCATTACATAACGAAACAATGTTCTTCCCTTCTTCTTCTGCAATTGCAAGATTTCTTGCTCCCATTGCTAACCAACTTGTATGATCTACAGCATTAAAACCTACTGGATCAGGACAACATGCAAAAGGAGCATCAGTAGTTTTTATTCCGAGAGTATCGAAAACTTTTCGAGCTGAAGCCTCAATAAAAGGGATTCTGTTTCCTATGGTACAACCTTGAAACATTTTATATTCTTCAACTTTTGCCATGACAAAAAATCTCTTTATTTTTTAAGACAATTATATTTGGTTTAATACTAAATTAATTAAAAAATTTGTTAAATCAAATAATAAAGATATTAGAATAAAATAAAAAAAATAAATAATAATTTAATCAAAAACTTTCCCACAATTACTACAAAAATTGGAAAAGACTGGCAGTTCTGTTCCACATTCAGGACAAAACTTCTTTTCTAAAGGCTCTGTTGTCTCAGTCTCTTCCACTTCTTCAACTTTAACTTCTTCCTCAGGTAATTCTTCCTCTTCTTCAACTTTCTTTGGTTTTACCCTTCTTACAAATGCTCGTCCTATTATGGCAATAACTACTCCAGCAAATCCTAATCCTGAACCATAGGTGAATCGAGTATAAAGTTCTTCTAAATAATATACTATCGTTGGATCTGTTATCACTCCTGTAAGACGAACTATCTGAGTAGTTATCCATATAATTAAAGCTAATGTTCCAAAAGCTAAACCAATCCAGATAATAAATTTCCCTAGCCTTACTTGGCCGATTACTACTAAAATTGCACCAGCAATTACAGCAACGCCTCCTAAATCTGCTATCCACCTAAAAATTACATTAACAATTACATTGAAAATCGGTTCGTATTCTGGCCATTCATTCGAAGCTAAAGTATAAAGTGTCTCAAATATTTGAATACTTCCTTCCACAGCGCTAATGATCATTAAAGTTCCGCCAATAATTAATAAAGTAAATCCTGTTTTGTGCTTCATAAAATTTCTTCCTCAATTAACTTTATATCCTTAAAGTGACCTAAAACAATTATTACCTTTAATTGTTTACAATATTTTTTAAAATTTACATAATTATTTGATTATCTAGTTTGATAAAAAAATAATCGTTAGGTTAAACTCAAGTTGAAATAATTCGATTAGGATGTGTATAGATATTCATTCTTTTCCCTCTAACAAATCCTATTAAAGTAATGCCATAAGCGAATGCTAATCTTATACCAGATTCGATAGGTGCGGATAATGAAGCAACTATTGGAATTCTTGCCCTAATTGCTTTTAAAATTGAGTCTCCTGTTAATCTACCAGTAGAAGTTAAAAAAACATTATCAAATTCATGGTTATTCATTAACATTTCACCGATAACTTTATCTATTGCATTATGTCTTCCAATATCCTCTTTTACACTAATCAAATTCCCATCATAATCAAAAATTGCAGCCCCATGACACCCTCCAGTTTCTTTAAATAATTTAGTTTCACTTTGCATTTTAACAATCGATGAAAAAATAATTTCAGAGGAAATCTTATTGATTTTTTTTGAGGTAATTGCCTCTTTTGACTCATGAATTTTTTCTTTAATAAATTTTCGCCATGGTGATGGAATTCCACAAGTAGTATCAATTACTCTACTAACTGGATTCATATCAAAATCATTTAATTTAAAGTCTAATGAATCAACTAAATCAATATAAATATTTCCTTTTATTTCATCTACTTTAATTTGTTTAATTTCTTCATAATTATTTATAATTCCTATAGAATAAGTAAAACCAACAGCTAATTCTTT
Source organism: Promethearchaeota archaeon (assembly GCA_016840545.1). Classification (GTDB taxonomy): domain Archaea; phylum Asgardarchaeota; class Lokiarchaeia; order Sigyniarchaeales; family SOKP01; genus SOKP01. The sequence continues at coordinate 2,852 of JAEOSD010000116.1, read as the reverse complement.
TAAGCTATCGGGTAAACAAATGACATTTACTAAAGGTTCAGAGTTTATAAAAATATCTACAGGACTTTCTATTAAAATGAGATCAATATCTTCTGAAATTTCATTTTTTTTAATTCTTGTAATATTTACTTTTCTTTTAAACAAAATAAAAACCAAACAAATCTAGTTTCAAGAGAGCTTATTAATTAAAGAAATTTCTATTTTAACTTATAAGGTTTTTTTTAAAAAGATAAAAAATAACAATAGTATTTATGCAGCAATATATAGTCTGCCATTCGAACTTTTAGATATTTCTCCAGTTTTTTTATCAATTTTAGAATGATTTTTATCAACGGAATGGTCACCACTATATTCAATAAATTTTCCTGTAAGTTTTTCTCCATTTGGTAATTCTATTTCGCCTACTTCTCCGATTTTCTTATAGGAAGGAAGAATTTTCGTAACTTTGCCTTTAACCACAATTGCTCCTCTGATTTGGTCTGCTCCAGCACATCGATCGCAATCTCCCTCAACAATAATAATGCCACCATGACTATGAATCCCTAAAAAAGCTCCAGCACTGCCACAGATTAATTTTGGAAACCTTTTTCCTGGTTTAGAACCATTTACCCATGCTAATGTTTCATTTCCTACTTTTCCTTTTACTTTTATTGTTCCATTTTTCATTCCTTGCCAAAAACCCCTATATGCAGCTCCTACATAATGACCAGCGTCTCCATTTATTTCTAATTCACCTCCTTGAAGCATCGCACCTGCCCAATCATCAGCATTTCCATTAACCGTTACTTTTCCACCCTTCATCTGGCTTCCAACATGCATTCCCACATTACCATTTATAGTAATTTCGCCACCACTCATATTCTCTCCGATTCGTTTCACGTTTGACAAATCTCCATCAATGATAATTTTAGTATCATTAATATCAGTTGATTTTCCTGAAATATCAAAAAAATCACCTAATTTAACTACTTCTTTTCCATAATATAATTCTAATTTTTTAATATCTGCTACACTTTTTCCTACAAAATTGTCTGGTGTTATGATATCTGCTTCTAAGGGAAGTTCTGGTTTTTTCTTTAATTTTAATTTGATTTCTACCATAATTTACTCACCAAGCTTTTCTTTTACTTTCTCAATTAGCTTTTCTAATATATCTTTGTCAGAGAGACATTCACCTGGAGCTTCTTTCACTTTTCTTAATCTTAGAGGGACTTTATCCATACGATAAGCTGTACCTTCACATTCTATTCCCGCAAAAGCAGCAGGTAAAACAACATCAGCAAATGCTGAAGTAGGTGTTTCATGAGGCTCAATAGAAATCAAAGGATGTTTAAATAAGTTTTTAACTGCAGCAGCAGGGAAATTACTTGCAGGATCAGAAGCTACAATCAATGAAGAATCAACTTCATCTTTAATAAGTAAATCAACTGACGAAAATTCTCCTGGATTATATCGAGGATAACCTCTCGAAAAGTCAATTGAATAAGCATATCCAGTATTCCATGTAAAAACTTGATTTGCTCCAGTAACATTATAATGTCCTCGCATTGGCTCTAATAGAAATTTTGTATGATCATTTAATTCTCTTGTTAAACAAATTGCGGCATCAATATTTCTATGATGAGCTAGAGTTTGAGTTAAACCCATTCCAAAAAATATTACTCCAAAATTGCATAATTTCAACATTTCAACTAATTCTCTTATTTTTTCAATGGATACTCCTGAAACTTCCTTTGCATCTAATTCAACTCCTCTGAGCGTAGCTCTTATCGCATTAATTAATTCATAATCTTCATTAGGTTTAACTTGAATGTATAGATCTGCAATTTGAGCAGTATGAGTATTCCTTGGATCAACAACTATAATAAATCTGTCGTTTCTTCCGTCTTTTCTGAAATATCCCCTAACAAATTCACTATATCTCCCTAAATGCCTTGGATGGGCATGAACTGGATTACTACCCCAAAAGATTACTAAATCTGCTCTATTTTTATACTCTCCTAGTGTAGATAAAGGAGCACCTACATCTTGTATTGCTAATAATGAAGGACCGTGGCAAACTGAAGCAGTGTTATCTAAAATAGCCCCTAAGATTTCTGCTAATTCAACTCCTTTACTCTGTGCTTCACATTCCGTTGAGGAGAATCCATACAGTAGTGGCCGTTTTGCTTTTACTAAAATATCTGCTGCCGCATCTAGCGCCTCATCCCAAGATACTTCCTTGTGTTCTCCATTTGCTTTTATTCTTGGTTTTAAATACCTGTGACCACTAGGATTGGAAGAGAAAAATTTTTTTGTGCCAATTTGACAACCATTTCTAACTTCTATAACTGAATCTTCTTTAATATCAATATCTACTTCAAGATCGTCGCAAAGTGTGCCACAGAAGGGGCAAACTACATCATAAACCGTTTTTATTTTTCTTTCTACCATATATTATGCCACTCGTAATTGTTTCATTAATTCTAATGCATCTAACACCCTTCCACTCCTCATAACCTCGACTTTAGCTTTCATTCCCTTATAAGTGGGAGTCCCACACGCTTGAGAATCAGGATTAACTAGCTGATTTGCCCAAGGCCCCATTGGAATAAAAATTATACCTGGATGTGGACCTTCTTCTGAAATGGTTGAATAAACTACCACTTCACCATGATCGGTAATAACCTTAACTGGAGTACCAATCAAACAATCTAATTTTTTAAAATCATCTTTATCAAAAGCACAGATGGCTGCGGCTCGAACATTCTCTTTTGTAGTTTTACCACCTTCTAGTGCTACTCCTTGATTAATCGTCCTTCCAGTTAATAAAATTAAATTATTTAAGCTCATTCTTCTTGCTCCTCTTTTTC
>JAEOSD010000217.1 GCA_016840545.1 Promethearchaeota archaeon | reverse complement strand
ATTAAAGCTTTTACTGAAGAATTTACTAATCTTCTTTAAATTGTAGTATTTACTACTCCTTTTAAATCAGAAAGGTTTTAACGAAAAGATTGCATAAACAAAGCATTCAAAAATAAAAGTGAGAATGAATATTAGAAATGGGAAAAGGTAAAGATATTAAATTAAAACAAAAATATGATGTTGAAACATGATTTTTCGAAAATGGTCTACCTTATGCTCGAATTGGTAAAAAGCCAGATATTATTATTAATATTGAGGTTTTAACATATAAACATGAACCACAATCTGGATTTATATTAAAACAATTTATTAAAGATTCTCAAATTTTTACAGAAGATTATACTGTTTATCTCATAGGACGTAAACCAAATTTACCAAAAAATTATTTCATGGATAAGATGGCAGATGATTATGCCCAAGTAATAAGAAGTGAATTTGATAAACCGGTTATTATAATGGGTGCATCTACAAGAGGTCAAATAGCACAATATTTAGCTGCTAATCATTCAGATATAGTTCAAAAACTAATTATTATCTCTGCCGCATATAAGATAAGTGAACAAGGGGAAGAAATTGAAAGGAAATCGGCAGAATATTTTGAAAAAGAAAAATATGGAAAATATCTCTCAACAACGATGGATTTAGTTTTTGAACCTGGAATAAAGAGGAGTTTTATTAAATTTTTTATCCGATTAATTGGCAAATTTATTGTAGGGGAAATCAAATACCCAAACGATTATTTGGTAGAAGTAAAGGCAGATAGAGAAATGAATTTTAAAGATCGACTAAATGAGATTAATGTTCCAACATTAATTTTGAGTGGGGAACGTGATATCTGTTATGGAGTAGAAGATGTTCAAGAAATAGCTAAAGGAATTCCAAATTCAGAATTAATTCTATATAAAAATTATGGTCATAACCTTATAAAGGCTAATAGGAAGCAAGTTCAAAAAGATATTTTAAAATTCTTAAGAAAATAATAATAGATTTAACTTTTTTTGAATTTACTAAATATTTTGATTTACTAAATATTGGTTTCCTACAGCTTTACCTAAATTATTTAAATTCTTTCTTAATAAAAAGCTATAATTAAAAGAAAGTTATCAAATCTTTGTGATATTTTTCTCTCTTTCTTTAATCTTGGTATTTTTATTATTGAGACTTTCTTTATTTTTTTTAATAAAGATAAGCAAAAACTATATAATCTACTTGATGTTGATTTGAATTTCTTTAATTTTACCTAATATTAGCCAATAGATTCTATGACTCTGGAAAATTCAGATTTCAAATAATATCATAGATGTTTAAATTTAAACCTCATATAAATATTTTGACAACCAATCAATACTAAAAGGTATTACTTCATCAAGATAATTCGCACAACAATGTTCTCCATTGGGATAATATAATAATCTTTTTTCTCCAATCGCCCATTCCATTAAATATTTGGCTTGTAATGTTGCATTGGGAATAACTCTATCTTTACCTCCTTGAATAAATAGAAAAGGGCGATCCAAAGGTGGAACCTCTTTTATATCTAATTTATCCCAAATTTTTGTAAATTCATTAATACTTTTGTAGCCAGTCATATAGAGTAACCCTCTTATATAAATTGGATTGACTCTTTTTAGATTAATAGTTAACGGATTTTCTTTTTTCTTCCCTATTTGTAGATAACCGAAGCCACCATTACCAACTGCACATGAAATTCTTTTTTCAAATGCTGCTACGCGAGGAGAGAGATATCCCCCAAAACTCATCCCATATATTGCAATTTTCTCAAGATTAATTTTGAACTGGTTATTTTTTTCAAACCAATCGATTATAACGCTCACAACTTTCTCGTAATCCTTAATTAATTTTAATTTATTCCACATCTCACCTTGTCCAGGACCATCAAATACAAAAGTATTAAAACCATTTTCAACAAACCTAATTCCTAAATAATGGTTTTCTATTTCCTTTAAATTATCCATTCCATTTACTTGGATAATCAAAGGTTGATTTGGTTGGTCAGTACGATGCAAATATCCAGGAATTACTGTCTGCAAATATGGTATTTCTATTCTAATTGGTCTCTTCGCTTCATCTAATAATTCTATAGATTTTTGATAAAAAATTCTTACTTTTTCCTGAACTTCTTGCTTTTGATCTAAATTTAAAAAATACGGATGTTGACCTATATGACAGCAAGCAGCAGCCTCCTGATATAGTTCATATGCCGAATAATTATTTCCCTTAGCTAATGCATCCTCAGCAATTTTGCTAAGTGCATCTCCTTCTTTTTGCCATTCTTTACACCAATCATAAAAATGATTGATTCTCGAAATTACTCTCCTTATTCGATCTATATTCACATTTGTAATTAGAAATCTACTATACCAGTGTCGATAAACCCTTTTCTCATTAAATATGAATTTATATATAAATCTCTCCTTTCTTGTGAGCTTCATTACTCGCAACTATCCATTTAAATTAGTTAATTTTAGATAATTTTATCTCTATTAGATAAATTAGAGGTTTTTTTGTTTATACTCTTTTGACAGTTTTTCTGTTAAATAAAG
>JAEOSD010000115.1 GCA_016840545.1 Promethearchaeota archaeon | reverse complement strand
AACCCGAGTACATAACAAAGTAAAACTTATAGAAGCACTTGAAGAAAAAGGATTGAATCCAATTTCATTTGAATCTCATCTTAATACTTTCGGTTTTGGTATGCCTCCTCATGCAGGATTTGGATTAGGTATAGCACGTTGGATTACATTTTTATGTGGCGTGGAGGATATTAGAGAATCTGTTATGTATCCCAGAACACCTGATAGATTAACTCCCTAATAAGATTTTAATAATAAATTCTTTAATAATTATGACTGAAGAATGGATAGAATCGTATAAAAAAGCGGGTAAAGCTGTAATTTGTGCAAAAAAATTAGCTAAAAAGATTATTAAACCAGGAGTATTATTTTTAGAAATTGCAAATAAATGTGAAGATGAGATATTTAACCAAGGATGTGAATTAGCTTTTCCAGTAAATATATCCTTGGACAAGATTGCTGCTCATTATAGCCCTTCTATTGATGATGAAACAATTGTACCAGACAAGGGATTATTAAAAATTGATTTGGGGGCTCATTATGAAGGATATATAGCTGATTCTGCCATTACTATTAATATGAATAATGATACAACCCTTCAAAATTATATTGATGCAGCAATTGATGGTCTTGAAGCCGCTATTGCTATGTTCAAACCAGGAACTAAATTATATGAGTTGGGTGAAGCTATTGCTGAAAAAATTATTAATTATGGTTTAAGACCAATTACTAATCTCGGAGGTCATGAATTAAAAAGATATAATCTGCATGCTGGTCCATTTATACCAAATTTTAAAGATACCAGTCATAATCAAGTTTTAAAACCGGGTGATGCTTATGCGTGTGAACCCTTTACCACATCAGGAGTTGGTAAAGTCGTAAATGGAGCACAGTCTTACATTTATCGCTTTGTTAAAAAGATTAAAAAAGGGCTCTCCTATAAAGATCTGGATTTAATGAATAAAGTAGAAAAAATTACCCATCGCCTTCCATTTTCACCTCGATTACTAGAGAAAAACGGCATTTTAAAAAAGGATATTAAAGGAATAATTGATAGATTTTTACGTAAGAAGATTCTTGATCATTATCCAATATTACTTGAAAGGACTGGTGCCCCTGTAGCCCAGCAAGAACATACAATTATAATAGATATGGATGGAAATCCGATTGTTACCACAAAAGAAAAATAAAGAAAAAAATGTAATACCTATCATTTTATGTGCTGGTAGAGGAACCAGATATAGCAAAGTTACTCGAAAAATTCCTAAACCACTAATTAAAATAAATGCTCTTAATAATATTACCATACTTCATCATTTAATTAAAGATCTTACTATACTAAGAGTATCTAAAATTGCTGTCGTTACTGGATATCTAAGTAAAAAAATTGAAACCTTTTTAGATAAATTAATAAAAGAGCATCGCGATTTAACAAATAAATTATTACTAGTTCATTCAAGCGAAGATTATAAGAAGGGACCAATGTTTTCTTTACTTTCCGTAATGAAGAACAAGACTATTTATAAGAAAGATAATGTATTTATTGTTTTTCCTGGGGATACAATTTTCAATATTGAGTTATTAAAAGAAATTTTTAGTTTTATTTACGAAAATTTTGACTTAATTCTAACTAGCCCCTATATTTTCTACCAAGAAATTCAAGCTAAAAATTTATATAAATCTTATAAAGGGAGAATAAATTTTATATCAATTCTAGAATCTGATGAAACTAAACCCAAAATTACAATTAAAGAAATTAAAAAGATAGATATAAACTCAGTTCCCAAAGAAATATACCTAAAACATACTATTCCAATATTAGTCTTAAACTGCTCCTTTTTAGAAATTTTAAATAAACTTTCTAAAACTAATCCAGTAGAGGAAATTAGAGAGATATTAAATATATATTTAAAGCAAAATCAAAATATATTTTCATTTAAAATAGATTCAAAAAAACAATTTTACGATATTGATACTATTGAAGATTTAAATTATTTCAATCAGCTTGAAAGAGAAAAAAAAGGTGGACAATAGTAGCTCCAATAACCTCAGAAGAATTGTATCAAAGGAAAAATACAATATTTCTTCCTATGAATGATCTCCTGAATCAAAGCCTCTATTGGGAAATTAGTAAATTTTTCTAAAGAGCCATTTTTGATTTATTGTCTCGAGTATCAAAAAAATTACTCAATACGACAAGAATTCATATTATTATCGCTCCTAAGTATAACCTACTTTTCCTTTTATAGCTATTATTTGTATAATATATTTATTTGCTCCAAAATGCTGATTTATTTAAACGTTTTGGTGAATTGATGTAATTATTAAAACTTATGAAATTTTCTATAGAGCACTATAGGAACAAATGTAAATCAATAATAAAAAACAATTGGATTCAATGTAATCATTAAATCCTTAGTCACCAAAAATAAAAAATCTTTGAGTTATTTCAACTTATTAAATAGTCGCAATTTACTCTACAGTGGACTGTAATAATTGTATTCAATTCCAATGCAATACTATTGTCCAATAAATAAGATGGTGAAATGAGTATTTAAATCTTATTATTAAATCCAATAATCATTGTACAAAATTTTTTAATATTCAACATAGGAATTAATCTGTAAAATTTTTTTCAAAACCTTAAAATTTTAGGTTCTCTAAGCCTTGAAAGGATTAATCCGCATCCGACACTACTGAAATAGAAATTAAAGATAAATGATTAATAACAAAGTTTATTAGATATATCATCTCTTTTTCTCTTTACATTTAACGCGTTTAAATTCCGCATAATAAATCATAATGAATAAAATCCCTCCTATATTAAGAAAAAGGCGTCTTGAATAAATAATCTTTCGATAATTAGAATTATACAAATTGGTAAGAAATGACCACTGCTTAAGATGACTACTTCAATACGAGATTCTAGTCGACTTCCAAGAATCCCTATTGCGAGTAGAGCAACTAAACTACTTAAGGAAATGATGGTTAATATGCTCTGAATTACTATTAGTGGTGAAATAAATGATATCATTTGGATAAGGGAAACTAACCAATTGCCATAAATTCCTATTATAATACCTTCAAATAAAGCTAATCTAGTTTCAATTTCTTCTTCAGTGTATTTACTTTTCCAGAATAATTATTAAGTTTAAAAATAAATTTGAAATAATATAAATATCAAAATTGATTCTATAAATAAATCATGCCTGATAGTGGAGACATTCCTATAAATATCAATCTTTTTGGAATCTGTGAATTAAAAGGAAAAATAATTCGACATTTTGCCCCTTTATCTGCAGATGCAATTTTAGATAAATTACCTCTTGTTTTAAGAGGGAGATATAATTTTGGGGGGAAAAAGTATTGGACCCTTCCAGGAGTTGAAATATTTAAAGGCACTAATCCAAAATCCAAAAAAGAAGTAGCGAAAGGCGACATCATATATAATCCAAAAACAGATGAATTAATTTTTGTTATTGAAAATATGCTAATGCCTAATAAAGTAAACAAGATTGGGAAGATAGAAGGTAATCTTGAATTATTATTAAAAGCAACAAATGGATTAAATACAAAAATCTCGAAATCTTCTGGATGAAAACGTGAATCAAAATTATGGCAGCACCAAAAAAGTTATCAATAGTGTTCATTACTTTTTATTTAGCCATAATCCTCTATCTTGTCTTATTTCTAACAATCCCAGCAGTAGAAAATGCTGTATATGAAGCAAGAAGGAATATTGCGAATTTAACAGAAGGAACTAGCTACTTTTTAGCTATTATAATTTCGTTTTTTATTTGTATGATTGGAAATGCTAGTGTAGGTTTTCCTGTACCGTATCCTTTTGTACTCTTTTCATTCTCAAATTCAATTTATAAAAATTATTTAAATCAAGGATTAATAATGGGAGAGATTTTATTAAATGGATATTTCTGGTTGCAAATTTTAGGAATTACTCTTGCTGGTGGATTAGGTAGCGCTTTAGGAGAATTAGTCAGTCTCTTAATTGGAAAAGGTGCAAAAAAAGTTGCAGCAAATAAGACTCTTGAAAATGTTCAAGGTTTTGGCAAAATAGTGGTAGAACATCCAAAAAGTATGTATTTGTACATTTTTATTGTTGCTGCATTACCTATTCCCGATGATCCTCTATGGATTGCTTTAGGTATGTCAGAAAAACCCATAAACTTTCGTAAATGTCTTATTTGGGCGTGGTTAGGAAAAAATATAACTACTCTTTTCTATGCACTTCTTCCTATCTTAGCACTTATTCCTATCTTAGAAGATAAAGTAAGTGTAATAACTGAAGCAATAATGTTATTGGTTACAATAACTCTGATGTTCTTCATTATGACGTTTAACTGGAATAAACTTATTGAAAAAAGACAAAAAAGAAAAGCAGAAAAGCAATTAGATTCGAATTAATTATTTATTATTATTCAAACAATTTTTACAGACAAAAATTACTTTTTGTTTTTTTTCTGAACTCTCATCATAATAAACTCTTTTATAAATGAAATTCTTACAAATTTCACATATAGCAGAAGTTCTATTTTCCCCCAATAATGGGCCTAATTTTTCAAATGACATTTAAACAACTATTGAATCGATTTTGACAGTGTTATTTCTATCTTTGAGATTAAATCTTTTTTTTGCTTATCCTTCTTTTTAATTCTATAAGCTTGTGAATTATCATAATAATATGGACGGCTTCCCAGTGAAATATTCGCTATTTCTACACCTGGGTACATCCGATGTTTTAAAATTTCAGCAACTTCCACTGCAGTTGAAATTTCATCACCTTCACCTTTTATCATTAGTGATTTGGTCCCTCCAGAAAATGCAAAAATAGCATCTTTAATAGTTCTATCTTTATCAGAACGGTCTTTTATTATTAGTGTGGTATCATTAACCATGAAAGAGCCTCGTTAATAAAAACTTACTATGATTGAATCAAAAAAAGTCTAAATAGTAAGTATACTTCAAAGAATATAAAATTTTTTTAAATTCTATATATAAGGATTATTTTTTTAAATATTAATTCTCCTTTTCAATTAAAATATCTTTAATGGTTGAAAAATTGATTATAAATTAAATTCTGAACGTGAATTTAAATAGTCTAAAATTTTATAATACTCAGAGCTTCTAGACTCAAAATGTTCGATTATCTTACGTTCATTAGTGTCTAAATAATCATAATAAGGAAAAATGATTTCAATACGTTTAGTGAAATCTTCAATACATCTATTATACCAATCATTTGGTTTTGCTAAAAGTGTATGAATTTTTTTCTTAAATTTTTCTCTCTTTTCTTTAAATTTTGCTTCACCATTACTTTTCTTGATTTCTAATAAAGATTCTTCATACTTTCTAATATCCTCTTCCACTTTTTCTCTAAATTTAGGAATCCTAAAACTTTTTTTAAAGAAATCAGGATCCCATTCATATAAATATCTCTCATTCTCTTCAGCTTCCTCTTCATCAGCAGTTACTATAATATCACTTTTAGGGACTAAAATTAATCCATAATTTCTCTGTAATTGAGCTAAATACCTCTTACGTAAGGTTTGGTCAATGTATTTTATTTCCTTTAAGACTTTTGTAATAATTTTATCTAAATCTTTTATGATTGGAGTGACTTTTTTCAACATCTCTTTTTTAGGGTATTCCAATTTCAAATCTGTAAAATCGTAGGTAGAAAGCATTTCTTGTTCTGGATTTAACATGCGAAGTGCAGCAACTCCTAGATAATAATCTGTAGATTTTAATTCACAATGATCAAAAATTAAACCCACCGCAAATGGATTTGGAATTTGATAACCTAATTGAGTTAAGCAATCTACAGAACTAAAAAAAAACTTAAAGCCAGGGTGAGTATGCCACCATCCTACTATAAAATCGTTCTTTTTATCTTGAATAGATTTTTGATATACAGATTCATCAATTTGTGCCATATCAACATATTGCTTGTTTTCATACCTTACACCTGCTCGATCTCCTACAATCATTGGAATAGCATCTTTTATTATCACTTCTTTATTGTTTTCTATAGATCCAATTAGGATTCCATAAACTTCACGCCAATTTTTTGCCGACAATTCATTATTAGCATATCTCATTGCATATCCAAACATTCTTCGATAGGCATTAAACTTCAATAAAACTGGTGTTTTCGCAGGGTTAATTCCATATTTTTGTATTAGTTTATCAGTTGGAGATAATTCCGTCAACCTTATAGATTTTAAATCTTTATCATCTTCTCCTGAATCTTCAAATTTGTCTTGATTAACTGATTTTTTATTTGAATATTCATCCTTGTTGCTTCTATCACTCATCGTTTAATCAATGAAATAAATTTTTTAACAAATTAATTATAGTTTAAAGATTTTTATTCTTTTATAATGATTTAATTATATTTTGAATTATTCTTTAATTTAAGCAATGAAGGTTATTGGATTTTGTGGGCTTCCTGGTTCAGGTAAATCAACAGCAATTAATGCTGTTAAAGATTTAGGAAAAGTCATTAATATGGGGGATGTGGTAAGAATTGAAGCTAAGATTAGAAATCTTGAACCAACTGATGAGATTTTAGGAAAAATTGCCAAAGATTTAAGAGAAAAGGAAGGTGAAGGGATTATTGCTCAAAAATGTGTTGAATTAATTAAAAATTTAGGAGTGGATATTATTTTTATCGATGGGATTAGATCTGTAACTGAAGTTGATATATTTAGAAAATATTGGAAATTCCCCTTAATCGAAATTGTAGCTAAAGATAAATTAAGATATAAAAGAATTGCTCAACGAAAAAGAAGCGATGATTCGAAAGATTTTACCGAAATAATTGAAAGAGATAAAAGAGAAATTGGATTTGGTATTATTAGCGTATTGAAAGAAGCTAATTATCAGATAAAAAATAATACAACAATAAAAATATTGGCAAAAAAAACAAGAGAAATCGTCAAGACGATAATTAATAGCTATTAATTCCTTTTAATCAAATTTTAAAAAATCTGCTATTGTTTTAGCCAATGATACTTTAGCTAGTTCATTATCAATAGAATCTGTGCCAATAATTTCATCAGCTCCTGCTTTTAGAATTCTATATTTTGCTTGTTGAAGCATTAAGGCATGTGTAGCTACAGCATATACTCTATTTGCCCCACTTTCTTTTGATAACTTAATTGCCGTAGCCATTGTACCACCTGTTGCAATGATATCATCAGCAATCACTACATCTTTATTTTTTAAACTTAATTTACCTGACATCGCGATATCTCCTGTTTTAACGTCTCTTACTTTCTCAAAATATTCGACGAGTATATCATCTCCAAAATATTTGGCAAAAGCCTTAGATCTCTCAGCAGCCCCTTTGTCAGGAGAAACAACTACTATATCCTTTGCTCCTAATTCTTTAATATAATCTGCTAAAAGTTTCATAGAATCAACGTTAATTGCCTTACAAGAAAAATCAACTAAAATCTTAGGTTCATGAAGATCTACTGTGTAAAATTCATCAATATTGAAGGAATTTATCATTCTAATAATTGTAGTAGCAAATGGACACTCACCTGGTCTAAATATCTTATCTTGACGTGCATAAGCGAGATATGGAACCACAACTATGATTTTTTTAGAACCTATCCTTTTAACTGAATCAATCATCATTGCAAGCTCAAATAATCTCTTATTTTGATCGGCATTTGAACTTGGTCCCGTAGATTGTACAATTATTACTTCTTTTCCTTGAATAATTGTCTCATCTTCAATATTTAAGCGTAAATAATTCTCTCCATCGGGAAAGCTTTTAGACTCAGTATCTACAGTCTCAATTCCTAATTCTTCAGCTATTTTTACTCCAAGAATTTGACTTGCTGGTCCGACTATTAAAATTTTTTCCATATAAATTTCACATTTAATTTTAACTCTCTAATTTAATTAATTACCTATTTTCCTTATAACTTTTTTATAAATTCAAGACATGATTTAAAAAATTCCTCTCTATGTCCTTTAAAAGAATGACCTCCATTTTCATAAATAAGAACATTCTTATCATTCAAATTCAAATGATTTTTAATATAATAAACATTTTCAAATGGAATTCTTTTATCATCTTTACAATGAGCAATTAGAATTCTATTAATATTCTTTTCGTCTTCCTTTAAAAAATATCTTGGACTGATTTTCTTTATAATTTCTTCTGAAAATTTGACATTAGTAGTGTGATAATCATATCGCGTACAGAGAGCTATTAATTTCTTAACACGTACATCATTAAATCCATAAGTTAAAATTATTGCCCCACCTATGCTTCTTCCAAAAAGAATAATATTTTGATCGGATAGTCTTTTGGATTGACTTTGGATGAGCCAATCTAACACGATTTGTATATCTTTAAAAATATTAATTACCATTCTGTACCATGATCTATGCCCTGTTTGTTTTTTGGTTTCACCGTGAGCTCTATAATCATATGATAAAACATAATAACCTGCTTTTGCAAATTTTTCAGAATAAAATCGTACAAAATAACTCTCCCTATGATCTAATAAACCTGCAAGATTAATGATAAAAGGAGCTTTTGGTGGAGTTTTTTCAGTATAATATATAGATGCTTTTAAATTAATATTATCAGACATTACCGGAATATCGAAATTTTCAATCTTTAATGTACTCACTTTTCCTGCACATCTTTTTCTCTATACTTTTTTATTAACTCTTTTAGAGTTCTGACAGCTAATTCAGCACAATTCTTATGATCCTTAGGTAATCCATGTAAAGCTTTATCTATATCTTCAGGAGTTAAATTTTCAGCGAACTTCAATGTATTTCCTTCTATTAGTAAGGTAATTTGACCACCAGTAGCCACAGACGCTCCACATCCATCAGTAATGAAATCTGCTTTCAATATTTTATCATTTTCAACTTTTAAAAAGAATTGCATCAAATCACCACAAGGTCCTCGAAAAGAATTGGATACGGTAATTTTCTCGTCTGATGGTTTACCCCAATTAGGAGGATTATGAAATAATTTGACAATATACGGATTAAAATCTTCAAGTTCCTTTTCGATTATCTCTTGTTGAAGTTTATCCACAAAATCATCAAATTCATCTTTCTTATCGGTCATGTTATTGTTTCTCTTTAAGGTGATTTGAAACATGGCTTTTTAATTTTTCCATTTTTTCGCTATCTTCTGGTGTTTTATAATATTTGTTTAAAACATTAAGGATATTTTCATTTATAGCATTATGCTCGGATGTACAGCTAGATTGTTTCAAAAAATCTTCTCCATGTCTTTGAGCAGCAGTATTTTCAGTTACTCTGATTAGTTCTGTCGCAATAACACAGTTTAAATAAATAAGATCTGATAACATGTTCTTTATATACAATAATAATTTAATCTGGTCAGACATATTAACTAAAATATAATTTTTCTTTAATCTTTTTTTAAAAATCTATATAAAAATACTTGATTTAACAAAAAATTTCAGAAAATAAAAATAATAAAA
>JAEOSD010000114.1 GCA_016840545.1 Promethearchaeota archaeon | reverse complement strand
TGCAAAAAAAGTTATAGAAAATCATGAATTAGACTCCGATTTAGGAGAAAATTCACCATTAGCACAGATTTATAACTTAAATGGGCAAATATTGTTATTAGGAGTTTCACATTCAAATAATTCTTCATTACATCTTGCTGAATATCGATGCGAGTATAGAGGTAAAAGATTTTCACCTACTGGTTCTGCGATTCAAATCAAAAATGAAAGAAAATGGGTAGTCTGGAATGAATTAAACCACAATTCTGACGATTTTGAGAAGTTAGGGCGCGATTTTGAGACGATGATAGGGTATCAACCAAAAAAAGTAGGAAATGCTGAATCTCGGTTACTGTCACAGCGAAAAATGGTTGATTTTGCCGTGAAGTGGTTGGTAAAAAATAGAAATTAAATTAAACTATATTATTTTTTGTTTAAATTCAACATAATCACATATTTTTGCTAAAGCGTTAACTGGCCGATCCCATAATCTAAACAGAATTGCACCATTTTCCCTTAATCGTTTAGACCAAGGAGTATTAAAATTCATAGGACTTATGTGCAATATTGGGACCGAATACTTTTTTGAATTTTTAATTGTTGGTTGAACTAATTTTTCAGCTAGAGAATCAATAACATCCTCAGGTTGATGATCAAATTCGGCTTGCTTAGCAATCTCTTTATAAGATAAGTAATCATCCATAACATCTTGAAATCCAACAACTCCATATTGAATAATGGCATCCACCTCTCCTGATTTCATTAACATTTCGGGTAGGGTTATGTAGAAATATGGAAGGTTCATATCAAAAGTACAATCTATAGGATTTTTAAAACTTGCTGTAATAGGTAAAATTTCTTTTAGTTCTTCTTGGAGACCTTTCGAAAGTTCTGGGACAATTAATCCGTGGTTTTCAGCATTGTTAGCAACCATCGCTCCTGGACCACCTGAATTTGTTATAATTCCTAGGCGATTACCTTTTGGCAAGATACCTCTCGATAAAATTAGCGCAATGTCTAAAAATTCTTGTACATAATCTGTTTTTATAATTCCTGTTTCTTTAAACAATGCATCAAATATCCTTGAATCACCTGCTAGGGCTCCTGTGTGGCTCTGTAAAGCACGATTACCTGCCTTGGAACCACCTACATAAATCCCAATAATGGGTTTCTTACGAGATACTTCTCTCGCCAATTCTAAAAATCTTTTCCCTCTTTTTAGTTCTTCAATATATAATCCTATAATTTCTGTATATGGATCATCCTTATAATATTCTAAGCAATCAACTATATCAATATTAGCCTCATTTCCCACGGATAATGATCTACTCAACCCTAAATCTAAATTTTCAGGATCATACCAAATATGGCATGAAAGTGTACCGCTTTGCGATGCAATTGAAAATTTACTTCTTTTAAGATTCTCCCAAATATAGATATTAAAGGATTTCTTTTCTTCGTCTGGACCATACCAATTATTAAAAACACCCAAACAGTTAGGGCCAATAAATCTAATTCCATATTCCTTAGCAATAGCGTTTATATCTTCTGTTAATGTGTTTTTACGACTTCCACTTAGTTCACGAAAGCCTCCAGAAATCAACACTATTCTTTTTACTCCTTTTTCACCACATTCCCTAAAAATTTGAGGAACTAAATTAGCAGGTAAAACGATAATGACAAGATCAGGAATCTCTGGAACGTCAGCAATGGTTCTATAAGCTTTAAATCCCATTACAGACTCTAGTTTTAAATGAATTGGATATACCTTCCCATTATATCCAGACTTGATTAAATTCATAATTTGAAGGCCAGCTAAAGAACTACCTTTATTATTTGCTCCATAAAGCGCAACACTTTTTGGGTTTAAAAATCCATGAAGAAAATGATGCCCACGCATGTTATTTTTTAAAAGATATCATCACTTTAAAATGTGAACTTGTTGAATAATAGGATATTTTTTATTCAACTCACTACGAGAACAACGTAGAAATTTATTGTGGACTGCTTGGTTATAAAGAAGAAAATCTAAAAAGATGGAAGAAAGAAAAGATAATTTAGAATTCAATATTCTATGAAAAGAGACTTCAATTTATTTAAATATTACTAATAATTTATGACATAAAACTAACATTTTAAAAATTTAAAAGAGAAAGGTTGAAGAGTGATGAGTAAAGTATTAATCTTATATGGAACAAGATATGGCACGACAAAAGGAATATCAGACGAAATTGAAAAAATAATCCAACAAAAGGGGATAACTACCAAAAGTTACAACTTAGAAGAATATAATATAAAAGAAATTCCTCCCGTACAAGAATATGATGGGATAATCATAGGTTCTGGAATTAAAATAAAAAGATGGACAAAAGCAGTTAAAAAATTTGTTAACAAAAGAAAATCAGAACTAAGAAAAATGCAAAGTACATTAGGATTCTATGTATGCTGTGGAGTGGCCGCAAAAAAAATGATATAAGTAAAGCGATAAATGATTATATCACTTCAAAATTACAGAAATTAGGAATACAACCTGCTTTAATTGATGCATTCGGAGGATGTTATGATTTAACAGAAGGCTCCCCTATAACTGGCATGACACGAAAAATAGTAATCGCTATAATGAAGGATGAGGAGGGAATAGAGAATCCTGAAGGCAAAAAGTATGATTATCGAGATTGGGAACAGATTAAAGACTTTGCTAATAAATTTGGTGAATTATTGAAAAAATATAGTATCTTTTCATAGAACTTAACCTGAGTTTGGAGCACAAAAGGAAGAGATTTATTATGATCTTTTAGGATATGATAACCATAAAGCTCTGAAAAAACAAAAAATAATATAAGAAAGATGATTATAAATTTGAAAAAATTATTTAACAGATGTGAATTAATTTAAAAAAATACTATTAAAATGAAATCAAAAAGGTATGTAAATAATGAGTGATGAAAGAGAAGAAAAGAAAGAAACTTTTATAGATAAACTAAATAATGCTTTCAAAGATTTTGTTGGTGGAGCTTTTGGAGAGAGTGGTAAGGATTTTATAGAAGAGACTTCAGATAAATTAAAAGATTTTTCGTCTCAATCTATTAAAAAGTTCATGGAATTTTCTGATTCTGTTTTAGAAAACCTTAAACTTAATGATAATGAACAAGTAATGAAAGCTCGTGATACAGTAGAGGATTTACTAAAACAAGCAGGACTTTTAGAGGAAGATGAGGAAGAATTTTAGTTAAAATCTTTTTTTGAAATTAACACTTTTTATATTTATTTTAATTTTTATTAAATACTATTCAACTAGTTTTAAAAAGGAGTTATTTTAAAAAGCATTGGCATTCTTTAGAAAAGATTTAACTTCTTCAATAGTAGCATTAAATAATTCTGAGATAACGGTTAATGAGATATCTTGATCCATACCTAGTTTTCTATAATCTTCATATAATTTTATCCAAGTTTCTTTTTGAGCATATTTTTCTGAATGTTTATCTTGAACATGAACCCAATATGGATGCTTTAATTTTACACCACAATAAGGACAAAAACGAGATTCCTCCTCAGTCATAGAAACTACCAAAATGCTATTGTAAATTAATTATTTTTTCAGAATAATTTTAATAAGATTACAATAACTTAAAAACTTTTAATTTCCAATTTATAAGGTTAAAATACCCTTATTAAAAATTAATTTAAAGTTTAGTGGAAGAATTTTCTCCATAAACTAATTTTCTATAATTTTCTGGGTCAGTATTTCCCTCAGTACTGATTACTAAAAGTCTAGAGTCTCCGTTTATTTCTAATTTGTTAATAATTTCCTTATAAATTTCATTTTGGAATATAGATGCAACCAAACCTAATCCAATGGCTCCAGATTCCCCTGATATCACTTTAGGATCATCATGAAGTGGATTAGCGAGAATTCTTATACCATTAATAGCGATATAGTCATCATGAGAATTGAGAAAAAAATTAATTCGATTCATAAATTTAAATTATTTCCATTTTCTTTTTAAATCGTTCCGAGTAACTTTTCTGACTTCATCAACAGCCCATACAACAAATTTATAACATTTTTTTTTCCAAGTTCCAGCCTTTCGATACTTTATAAACCCGTTTGGATCACTGAAATCAAAACCACAGAGTTCTGAACATACTACTGAGCCAAACTCATTTTCAAAGTCTTTAGCATATTTAGATGCTTTTAGATATGCTATTGTCATTGTTTTTTCATTCATTTTTTTGTTTCCGCCCATAATAACTCCTATTGATGCGCAAGCACCTGCTACTGCTCCACAAGCACCTTGCCATCCTTTTTTAGATTTATATCCGCCAAACCCTCCAGCTAGGGGCATTGCTAAATTATGGAACATATAATTATCTACTCCAAGTACATCTAGTATATTAGTTAGAGTAAGTTCAGCACAATTTACACCTTTTTTCAAATCTGGTAAAATTTTTTCCAATTCTTCGATTTTTTGATTAAAACGATTCATTAAATCTTTTTGCTTCATATAACCATTTCACTTTAATTTGATTCTGGTTTATATCCACTATTTAAAATGATTTTTGTAGCTAATTTTGCAACATTTCCCACCACATCTGAGGAATACCTTACCATTCCAAATTTAAAAGCTTCTTTAAATTCATCTTCATTCCAAAGATTAAAAGTTCTACCCATTAAGTTTTGTTGAACATCATAACAACGGCATGATCCATATTTCTCCAGATATTCATCATGTAATTTTTTCACTAAGCTATAAGATTTCATTGGTTTGTACATATCTTTAAAATCTTCATGAGTTCTTCCAAAAAGGTAACCTATTACCATAGATGCACCCACTAAGGCTCCACATGATCCATCGCCCGTTAATCCTAATCCATCAGCCAATCCGCTCGCAGCTTTAAATACGTCTTCACTCCATATACCTAGTGATTCAAATATCGCTGCAACAGCTGATTGTGCACAGCCAGTACATTCACATTCATATTTTTTACCCAATTTGAATGCTTTATTTTGAATTTCTTCTTTTGTTTCTTTCATAATCATCCATATTTATTATTATAAATACAAATTCGATTAAGATCTATTTATAATTACTAACGATTGGAATAGTTTTTGACATATTTATTTTTCTTTCTTTTTACAATAAAAACTTAAGATATCTAATGTTATCGCGGTTGCAACTTGTTATGTAATTTGTAATTGCTGTCCATGCTGTTGTATAATATTAAGCAAATTAATAAAATTAGGCTATCCACAAATAATTAAAAGCGATTTTATTGCTAAAACTAAGTTGCAAAAGTGTAAAAATTGTGGTATTTGTGAAAAATGGTGTTATTTTGGTGCTAGAAAACTGATAAACAATAAGTTAAAATTTAATCCAACTCAATGTTTCGGTTGTGGAATATGCGTCGGGAAATGCCCTGAACAAGCAATATTACTTCAAAAATAAGTGTTTAAGTAACTTTTAATAATTTATAATAATTATTCAAAATATATGCATTCAAGTTCATCATTTGAACTTAAGATATTATACGATAATAAATGCAATGAGGCAGGATTTTTAACTGGATTTGGATTCTCTGCCTTAGTTTATAATGTTTTTTCCAATAAATTTCTATTGTTTGATACAGGTGGAAATGGAAATGTTTTACTCCATAATATTCAGAAATTTAACTTAAATATTTCACAAATAGAAGATATTATTATCTCACATAACCATAGTGACCATACTGGGGGATTAAATGCGATTTATCAACTAAATCCAAAAATAACAATTTACGTTCCAGTCAATAATTCAAGTTCTTTCAAAAGATCATTCCCTGAAGCGAACGTTGTTGGTATCTTGGAAACAAAAGAGCTAGATGAAAATATTTTTTCATCTGGTCAACTTGGTAGTTCTTATATACCAGAACAAGCACTCTTTCTAAAAACTAAAGAGAAGAAAACAATCCTATTAGTTGGTTGCGCACATCCAGGTTTAGAGCATTTTATTCTGAAGAGTCAACAATTAGGAGAAATAAAAGCAATTATCGGGGGATTTCATGGCTTTAATAAATTTTCATATTTAAAAAATATCGAGGTTATAGGTGCTTGCCATTGCACTCGACACATTACTAATATAAGCAAGCTTTATCCTTCACAATTTAGGAAAATCTGTGTGGGGGATACATTTGTATTTTAAATGTTTGATTTTCTATATTTTTCTCAATTTAGAGTAAAGTCTAAAATTAAATATGAATATCTTTACTATTTTTGTAGGAAAAAATGGAGTGATTGGATCAATCGATTTAGAGAATGATGAAAGAATTATATGAATTGGGAATAGTCTTTAGAGGTTTTGTTTTAGTAAAACATAAATTTAGACATTTGAGAGAGCAAAATGAAAAAACCAAGGATTTAAGGGGAGCATTCATTTCAGCGATTACTACTTTTGCTGAAAGTGCTTTCAATAATCATTCTTTAGAATATCTTGAATCAAAAAACACTTTATTTATCTTTAAGACTTCTGAAATTAAAACATCTGATGGCAATTCAGAGGAACCTATTATTCTGTATGGCTTAACGGATAAAAAGAAGAAAGATACAGATAAATTTGTTAAAAAGTTTTTAGAAAAAGTTGAAGTATTATTACAATTATTTATTTCAAAATTTCAAAACAAAGATTTTACTGAATTAAATCAATTTGAACCCTTTAAACAAGAAATTGAAAACTTTTTTATTTGAATTTAATAATTCATTAGATACCATCCTTTCGGATCAGTCCGAGAATAGGCAACAATACCCTCATCTTTCAAGATTTCAATCTGTTTTTCCACTAAATCCTTATTATACCCTAAAATAACTATATCATCTACTAATTTAGTTTTGGATGATACAATTCTATTTTTTTCTAAGTGATGAATAATTATTGTCCTTAAATTTTCCTCAGTAATTGTTCCTTGTGGTGTCCTCTTTGGCGCTACAATTTCCTTTTCACTTTCTTTTGTTAAGGCATCAATTAAAGCTCCTCCTTTTGCTTTCTCAGTTTTTTCCTCAATAACAACTGGTTTTATTTTTGTACGCTTTTTAACCGGAGCTCCAACAGCACCCCCTAATCCAATTTTATCTTCAGGTAGCGTCCATACTGAATAGCTTATTTTTTCAAATTGGTCTTGTTTTTCTGTAATCATCCTTTCAAATTCTTCAATAACTCTATCCTTAAGATAACCTCGCTTTTCTAAGTCAAGAGCAATCTCTTGAATTATTTTTTTATCAATTAAATCTTTAAAGATGAATTCTCTAATGTTTGTAGGCACAATTTCTAACTTAACGGTTTTCTCTGGACGTTTCTCTGCTGATTCTGGTTTGGTTTTAGCTACAACAATATTATAGGGAATATCTAAAACAGGTTTTTCACCACATTCAAAATCAGATACACATCTAAGACTTCTATCATAACCACCAAAAATTATGTTTGTTAATCCTTCTTTAGGATCAGTCATTGTTGATACCACTTTAACTGAGGTTGATGTAGAAGTCTTCCATTTTAACTCAATATCTGTAGAATTCATTTTTGTGTTATGATAAACTCTTAAAGATCCATCAGCAGATCCAACAATAACTTCATTTGCGTTATCCTCATCAATATCCACAATTTTTAATGATATTGGACGGCCTTCCTCGAGCTTTATTTCTTTCAAACTCTCTCCTTCGCTATTGAGAATCTTGATACAAGAATCATCTGAACCTACAACTATTTCATAATAACCATCGTTAGTAACATCCCCAATTGCCAGGGTATTTATTTGGGAACCTAAGTTTTTTTGCCAAATTATATCGGGTTTACCTTCTTTTGATTGAATTAGTTGAAGTAAACCGTTCTTAGTTCCAATTAATAGGCCATATATGGGATTTTTTATATTTGGTAGCTTTAAATAACCTAAAATGCAAGTAGTTACCCAAGAATCATAATAGAGTATAAATTTTGGTTCTTTTGAATCTATATTTTCAAAAATTTTAAGTGTTTTATCTTCTCCACCATATATCAACTCATTATTCCCATCTCTAGTAAAATCACCAGCAGTAACACATAAAACTTTACCCTTAGTCTTAAAATTCATTATTCCAGCTAACTTATTGATTCCTTTTACAAACTTTACAACTAAGAAATTGCCATCTCCAGCACCTACTAAAACTTCTTGGCATCCATCGCCAGTAAGATCGATTGGAAATGTTGTTCGTACCCATCCATCAAAACTAATGCTATCAAGGATGTTTAATTCCTCATTCATCAAGTATAAAGTTTTATCATGCCCTCCAAAAACTAAATAACAGGCATCACCACATTTTAGAGTTGAGCAAGTTAAAACTGCTTCGGGTGCCTCAAACATCCAGTTTAAATTAAATTTTTTCTTTAAAGATGACATTTTAGAATATTAAGTTAGATAGAACTATTGATTTAACATAAAAGTATATAATATCAAAATAATAATTAAATTAAGGTATTTTAAATCTATTTAATGGTTATGTTCTTAAAAATATTATAAAAAAAATAATATAAAAAAAATTTAGTATTATAAAAAAAGTTATAATCCTAATTGTGCGTCTGAAGGACTGTATTCTCCCAAACCATTTATTTCATAAGTTATTTCTAATTTTTCTCCAGCACTCAGTAAATCTATACTCCATTTAAGCGTATCCTCTCCAACTTCGTCTGTTATCTTTGGTTTTTCGCTATATGATCCATATTCAAAAGAATCTGGTACTTTATCCATCAAGATTAAATTCTGAAGAGGGGCAGTACCTATATTCTCAACAATTAAAACAATTCTGTAATTTCCTAAATCACCAATAGGTACAACCTCTTTTCCGATTCTGAATTTCCTTCTCAAATGCAAAGCTTCAACTATGGGGACTTCTGGCATAAATTCTAATTCTTGAGAAATTGGGAATGTATTAGCATTATAGATAAGTTGGGATTCAAAACTTGCATCTTGAACAGGGTTTACACAATGAATAGGATATTTGAATTCTAAAGTTGAATCCGGTTTAAACATCCCTGTGTCAGAATTTCTCAGGTCTTTTAATTGAAGTTTAAACACACTACCATCAAAGTTTACAGCTCCAGATGGTACTTCAAGTTCCTCCTTATCCCAAATCATTGTAATTTCGTCAGCTTTGGGTGGTTGAAATTCATTGGTAAAATATTGTTGAGTAATAACAACTTGATCTAATGGTGCAGAACCATTATTTACTATCTTTAAGGTAGCAACTACATCTTTTTCTTTATAAGTAGGTACTTGTGTGATATCATAAGTCATATCTCCCGTAATACTTGCGATTTCTAAAATCACATCTGATATAGCAATTGTACCATTTACCACTGTCTGAAAATCTGGCATAACTCTAAATTCAAGTTTCTTTCTGAATGCTGGATATTCTTCAGATTCATATCTCCATTTTCTAGAATGCCATTGTGCTCCTGCAGGTAAAAGCGGCACATCTCTTGGATCTATATCTACATACTTTTTGGTTTCATCCTCAGGAGAATAAACATC
>JAEOSD010000113.1 GCA_016840545.1 Promethearchaeota archaeon | reverse complement strand
ACATTGGATTTATTGTTATTTGGATGAAAAAGAATGAAAAGTTAATTCTAACTCAATAAACAAAAAAAAAAAATTAAAATTTTATTAACTTCTTCTCTTTCTTCTTATTAAGTATATACTTACAATTCCAATGGTAGCTCCAGCACCTAAAGCAGAAACAATTATTATTAAGGTGAAATCTTCAGATTCTAAGGCTTTTGTATAAAATTCGATTGTAATACTCTCATAACTGTCACCTTCAGTCCAAATTTTTGATATCGTTTGAGTAGTAGCCCAGATTTGAATATTATCATCAATATTATATAATAAGGTTCTGTCGGGATCTTGAACTATGCCATCAATATAGAGTTCCTCAATATAAATCCCTTCTAATCGAACTTCCTTCCATTTTATGGTTATATCTCTATACCATAACCCCAGATCATAGGAATATTCACCATAATTGTCAGAATAAGAGATGATGTCTTCAAAGATAAAGTCTTCAAAATTGATATGAAATGCAAAAACAACACTTACATTATATTTCCATCCCACGTCCCAACTTTCATATTCCAACGATAAATAAGATAAATTAAGATAAGCAAGAGTTCCAACTGCACTATATAGTAATGTTTGGTCAATTTCATTAAGATTATATTGCCAATAATTGAGATTTCGAGTTGTAGGATCATTATCGATTTCTAATGCACTTCTCGTGTAAGGAATATATGTATAATAACGGATTTTTACATATTCTATATGAACTATGATATATACATAAGATTCATAAAAATCTTTATAGAAATCAGTTTTAAGTGTAAGATAGCTATTATTTTCATTAAGTTCTATCCTATTATCCCAAGCATGACCTGTATTAAGGTATCCTAAAGGAGAGAAAAAATAATTCTTGCTAAAAAGCACATCATCATCATAAAAATGTTCACTAAGATACACATCAGAATCACGATGTAGTTCTCCTAAACTTTCATTCCATCTAAATGAATAACCAAGACAATTAAATTCATTTAATCCCAAGTGAATAGCTGTAATATATCCCAAAAAATCTTCAAGTGAAAGTGTTAAAAAACGATAGGTTATTACGGGATTTCCATATGTTCCATTCCATCCAAAAAATTCAGAACTATATCTATGAATATCTGTTAAATTCACGAAATATGAAGAGTCAAGAGAAATATAAAAAAACGCAACATTCCCCGCAACCGTGGCACCAGGAATTTCTGCTAAATTAATAGCTGTTTGAAACCCTAGAAGTACTTGTTCAATTACAGGGTCTATAATATGTATAGCATAATTATTACCATCAGCAGTTCTTGCCATTATATCCATTTGAAATACAACGTATTGACCTAAAGAAATTACATCAGGATTAGCTAAAATATTCTCTCCTTCAAGATAAAAAGCAATTTCCACATTTTCAAGTTCCCAATTCCAATCCCATTCCAGTTCTCCGGTTGTATTCATTCTTGAATTACGTATTTCTGTTCCAACATAAATTGCTCCATCAGTTGAACATAAAACTCCAGCACCCGGAACTACAGCTGCTTTATCAACCTCAATAACTTCTGTAGTAACGTCTCCATCATGTAATTGAGCTATATCTCCAGTTTTCCATAAAATATCTGGAATTCCACCTACTATCTCTCTTTGATATGCTGATAAATATTGAACATCATCAGTCCCGGGATTAACCCTATATTGAACTGAAGAGATTTGAGCTTCTACATCTGAAAGGTATTGATGCTGATCATAAGTTAATTGTATTCTTTCTTCATCGCTAAAAGTGAAATTTTCTTTCAAAATTTCGTCTTTTGCGTAATATTTTGGGTACATATTAAGGCTAGCATCGCTATAATTATAATTTGGAATTTGATTTATATTATCTTCCTCAAATGATTCAATCATGCCGTCAAGGTTATCTATCGTGTTATCATGGTTAGTTCCTCTACAAATTGAGCCATTCCCAATTAATGAAAGATCCATAAATCCGTTATTTGCTTGAGCAAGAGCAAGATTAGAACGAAAAAATTGATTTTGGGCAATTGAAGGATTGAAGGTAACAAAACTAAACATTAGAAATAGTACAAATATTTCAAATTTAATCTTTAGATTTCTAATTTTTCTCATTAAATTTCTCCCAAAAAATTGAGTTCAAATAAAGATATGATAGATATATATTTAAAAGTATTGACAATTATGTAGTTTTGATAAAAGAGAATTTAAACTTAAAACCAGTTCCATCTTTTCTATAAGCCACAAATAAAATAATTGCATCATTAAAGATAATAAATTTTTCTACAGCAGCACTTCTTTATATTGCGATCTTCTTTCCTATTGATATGATTATTGCATACTAAATAAAGAAAAAAAGTAAGATTTTAGTTTGTTGATAAATAATTTACTTTTAAATCCTGATATAAAGCTTCAGGAAGTTTTTTTGATATTATCCTTTTACTTCCTTTTTTAGTTTCATTAAAATTGGGAGAACTTTCGCAACTTCCATAGCGGGGGAAGTTTTTACAAATTTGATCATGCCAGGTCGTGCAATTCTCCACATATTAGTACTTCTAACCATCGCTTCTTCACTCTCAGCTTCAGTAAGACTAATCCCCCAATAATCTGAGGTGCTTACATGAAAAACGATATCATTAATTCCTTTTGCGGGATATATTTTTTTGCTAATTAACTCTTGAGCCACTTCAGCTATTTCAGTAGGATCTAAATCCGGATTAAGCTCCCAGTATGAAATAAATAACATTTTTTTCCACCTCTAGTATAAATTAATTGTTTTCTTTTACTCTTTATTATTTAGATTTCGGATTAAAGTGCAAAAAATTAGATATATATTTAAGTCTTTACATCCTTGTAAGAAATATTTCTTCTATGCCAAAGACAATATCAATATATTACAAAATACCTATATTTTCTCAAACCTGGCTTGAAAAAATCTTAAATATTTAGGTTCATAAACCATTTTCAAACCCCTTATTATGTCTCTTTTTTCAAAAAGTCGGATAATAGATTCAGCAGTATATTCCATTTGTGTATTTGTGTAAACTCTCCTTGGAATTGTCAATCGTACTAATTCTAATGCTGGAAAAATGTTTTCTCCAGTCTCCTTATCCCTTCCCTTAGATACAGCCCCTCGCTCCATGGTTCGAACTGCTGAATCCTCATATATAGCCGCAGCTAATGTTTGAGCAGGCCATTCATCCCTCTGAAGATGTGGTAAGAATTTTAAAGCGTTAAGAAAAACGGCATGACCACCAATAGGTTTGACAATAGGTACACCAGCATCCATTAACATCTCTCCCAAGTAACATACTTGCCTTATACGATATTTGAGATAATTATATTCTGCTCCCTCTCTTAAACCACGTGATAAAGCCTCCAGGTCCCTGCCAGCGAGCCCCCCGTAAGTGTGAAGCCCTTCATAGACTACAACCATGCTTCTGGTATGTTCGAAAATATCTTTCTCATTAGTAGCAAGGAATCCACCTATATTCACTAAACAATCTTTCTTCGAACTATAAATACATCCATCGGAATAACTCATCATTTCTCTGAGAATTTCAATAATAGGTGTATTTTCATAACCTCTTTCGCGTTCACGGATGAAATAAGCATTTTCACTTGAGCGAGTAGCATCAAAAATAATTCTTAATTTATAATCATCGCAAAATTCTCGTAATTTTCTTAAATTCTCCATAGAAATAGGCTGTCCTCCAGCCATATTAACGTCCATTTCTACATTAACAAAAGCAATTTTATTAACGCCATATTCATCAATAAATGCTTGTAATTTTTGTAGGTCAATGTTTCCTTTAAACGGATGTTCATTCTCTGGATCATGAGCTTCATCAATGATAACATCAACCATTTTTCCTCCAGGTAATTCGACATGGACTTTTGAAGTAGTAAAATACATATTACGTGGTACTAATTGCCCTGGTTTCACAAGATAACTATACATCAAATGTTCTGCGGCACGTCCTTGGTGTGTTGGTACTAGAAAACGATACCCAAGCACATCTTGTACTGCCTTTTCAAGATTATAAAAATTACGTGCTCCAGCATATGCTTCATCTCCCAGCATCAGACCTGCCCATTGATTATCAGACATTGCAGAAGTACCAGAATCAGTTAGTAGGTCAATGAATACATCTTCAGATTTTAACAAAAATGTATTATAACCTGCTTCTTGAATCGCTTCTTTTCTCCTTCTTTCATCTGGCATCCCAACATGTTCAATCATTTTGATTTTAAAAGGCTCAACAGGACCATTCATATTCTTAATCTCAAAACTTTTTAATTAAATGTAGTAATTTCTTGGAAAAGAAAAAGATTTCTGTAATTTCTTCCCATGGATTTCCCATTAAACACACCATTTCTCTAATTTTATTAATAACAAGGAAGAAATTAAAGATATTAGATAATATGAAGATTTAAATTAATTTTTGATTTATTAGTAGAAAATATGTTAAATATTCATATTCTAAGTTTTAAAGTTCAATTTTTCTGATATCATCCTCTCTATTATTGATACCTGAAAGGATAGAATTTTTTAGAATTAAATTACTAAAGTTGAAAACACTGTTTTTCGAGATAATGCAATTTTCGATTTTAAAATTTTCTCCAATCTTCACATTCTCAAAAATAATCGAATTTGAAATTTCTACGTAATTTCCGATTTCTGAATTAGTTCCTATAAATACATTGGGCCCTAAGAGGACATCATCGCCAATTTTAACGTTCTCTTCTAAAAAAACAGGTTCAATAAAAGTCGGATAATCACCAATATAACTTGCGATTCTATTTTTGATTTCTGATAAAAATGAATTAAATAATGTTTTTAAATCAACAGTTTTAATATGTTCAGGATTATTTATTATTTCTTCAATTTCCATTATTTTTTTTTTCATAGATTCCATCTTCAATACCTATCTCCAATTTTATATTAAAATTATAATCCCATCAATTCCATTAATTTATCAATATTCTGTCCTTTCTTAGCACTTGTAGTAATTACATCTATATTTGGATTGATTTTTTTAGCATCATTAATCATTTTATCAAGATTTGTACCTAACCTCTCTAATAGATCAATTTTATTTATAACGGCAATATCCGACATTTTAAAAAGCATTGGATGTTTTTCAATAACCCATTCTCCTTCTGTAATCGAAACAATTACCATCCGTTTGTCGGTTCCAAGGATAAACTCAGATGGACATATTAAGTTTCCGACATTTTCGATAAAAACTATATCATAATCATTTAAATCTTTATTTTTAATAATTTGGTGAATATGGTATGCGTTTAATGCACATTCTCGACCAGTATTAATTTGAATCGTCTCTGCATTATGTTTTTCTATACGATTGGCATCCACTCTAGTAGTGATATCTCCACAAATAACTAATATTCGATAGTTTAAACCTAATTTCTCAGTTATTCTTTCTAAAATTGCAGTTTTTCCTGCACCTATAGCACCAACGATGTCATAAGATTTTATCTTATGACTTTTGAATTTTCTATTTAACTGTTCAGCTAATTTTTTGTTGTCCTTTTCTACTTCTTTTTTTGTTTGAATTACTTGATCTCTGATTTCATCTGTGGCTAAATTAATGCTCTCGAGTTCTTTAATTCTTGAGAATCCTTTTTCTTCCCTTTCTGGCATTTAATGGATCAAAATATTTTGTTTTGATTAATTAGTTAAATAATTTTTTTTAAAGTAGCATTGAAAAAAAAATTACCTAATATGGATTAGTTATTCTATTTTTTCCATATGTTTTCAGTATAGCAGGGGACAGGAAGATCTTTCATAGTTAATAGACCTGACTTTGCATTAATCACTTTAGGGATTAAATTTGCTACTATTGCGGCTGTGCCTAAGTCGCCATGAATTCCACCAATTATTTTTTGATTGATACTTGGGATTCCCTTAATTTGGATACTGTCATATTCTTCATGATCACCAGCATAAGCTATGAAATTTAAAATAATTATTTCTTTATCATTTTGCTTAGCTATTGCCTTGCTTTCTAAACCACATACATAGCCTTTTGGTATTTTTTCTCCATAGGTTGTAGTAAATTCTTTTTCTGTAATTATTGCTTTCGGAGGAAATTCATTTATTTCATCAAAGTCAATACCTAAAGCTGCTATGATCATATATATTGATTGGGTTAAACCTATATGGCCGCTGATTTCCTTTTTATTGATATTTTCATTGAATTTTTCGAAAGTCAAACCAATTCCTATTTTACGTTGAAAAGATTCTCTCCTTTTAGCAGAATTCATCATCCTGGTTACTTTTATTGATTCTACTTTTTGGCAAGGAGCTGTTATAACAATGGGTAATAAATCCATAAGATATCCTGGATTTATTCCTGTACCAACTATTGTAACATTTTTAGATTTTGCTAGCAAATCCAATTCTTTAGAGAGTTTAGGATAATATTGAAATGGATACGATAGTTCTTCACATATTGAAATCACATTGTTACCTGATTTAACTGCTAACTTAATTAAGGGCGCAACTTTTTCCAAGGAAGAGGATGTGGCAATAAATACAATGTCAACATTTCCCGCAGAAAGAGCAGCTTTTAAATCAGATTTAACAATAATATCTTTTTTTTCTTCAATATTTAGCAAATTACATAAATTTACGTCTTTAAATTTAGGATCATTATCGACTACAGCTTTAAGATTAATATTTTTTCTTTCGAGAAAGAGCTTGGCTATAATCCTTCCCATTGATCCTAAACCGACTTGTATTACATTAAATTTGGTATTCATTTAACATTCCCTAATTTTTTTATTTCATATTAATCAAATTGAGATTGAGAAACAGGGTGTGCGATTTGTTCTACTACATTTTGTATCTGCATAATATGATCATGATTATGCGCCATTGAAAGGGATCCTAATCCATGTAAACCTGATACATTGCGATTAAAGAGAGCTAATTGAAGTAAAGCTTGGCGTTTATTATCACTATTTTCAATAATTTCATTGATCGAAGGTTTTTCAATCCATTTTGAGAGCACATGAAGCATAATGATTGATTTATATCCCATTGCTAGAAGAGGTAATTTTTCCTCATTAAAGAATTGATTCAAATTTTTTAGTAATTTTTCCCCTTCGCTATTTATTCGATTATATTCTTTTTGAGATGTATTTAGTATTTCTAAGGTTTTTAATCCTGCTATCATACTAAGTGGATAACCAGAAAAAGTTCCACCTCCTATTAATACTTGTTTTTCTTTTTGCGGACTAGAACGTTCAATAATATCTTCTCGTCCGCCTATAGCACCTATAGGCATTCCACCTCCAATGATTTTACCCATAGTAGTTAAATCTGGTATAATATTTAACTTGTTTTGAATAAGAGTATTCGAAAATCGATAACCTGTAATAATTTCATCAAATATGAGTAAAATATCATTCTTTTCTGTCTCTTCTCTTAATCTCTTTAAGAACTCAATTTCTACAGGAAATCCTCCGCCACCACCTAATATTGGTTCTAAAATTATAGCAGCTAAATTGTTTTTATTTTTTTTAATTAAATCGAAGGTTCGGTCATTATTGATTTCAAATGTAAGTATTCCTGCTTTTTCTGAGTTAAGAAGCCCCGGTGAAGTTTGATCATTTTTTAAACTTCCCACATTATAATATAAAGTATCGTTTGCACCATGCCAACCTAATTTTGCTTTAGCTATTAACCGTCTTTCCGTATAAGCCCGAGCTAATCTTGATGCATACATAGTTGCTTCTGTTCCACTAACACAAAATCTCATCTTTTCAATACCTAAGTTCCCCTTTATAATAGCCTTTGCTAATTCAACCTGATACTCAGTATTAGTTCCAAAGTGCCATCCATGTTCTATATATTCTTTCAATGTTTTTTGAATTTCTGGAGGATTATGCCCCAAAATCATGGCAAAATGGCCATTCCAACAATCAATATATTCATTAGCATCAATATCCCTTAGATATGGACCATTAGCTGAATTGATAAATAAAGGAAAACTCCCTATTAAATCCAAACCGAAAGTGCGAATACTATGCGAAATCCCTCCTGGCAGAACTTTTAGAGCTTTTTGCCAAAGCTCTTTTGATTTTGGTCTATTTTTCTGGTATATTTCTAGTTCATTCTTAATAAACATTTAAACCAACGTAAATCATCTTTATTGTTAATTATATCAATATTTTCCTTATGAAAATATATTAAAACACTAAATAAAAAGAAACGTAGAATATAATCTTTGAAGACTTCATGTAATAGTTTGATTATTTAAAAAAAAGGATTAATCAAGTTTTGCGCCACAATTAGGACAAATTATCGCATTTCTAAGAGTAGTTCCACATATTCTACAAAGATTTATTGTTTTTTTCTTAGGAGGTCGTAATGAGGTAATGGATATTTTCTCTTGTGCTAATGTTGAATTGTCAGAGTCTTCAGAAACAATTACCATGGGATTGGGAATTGCATCAATTACTTTTGGTTTACCATTATTTTTTGTTGGTATCGTAATCTCTGTCCCAAAAAATCCACCTATACGGACTTTTTTTAACGAGGGTGCCTCATTTTTAACGTGGGCGGGTTCTGTTTTAATTTCTTCTTTACTATATGCCTCATCAGTATATTGATCTGTAAATTCAGAATACTCTTCTTCAGAAGGGATTTCATTTAGTTCAATATCTTCAGAAATTTCTTCAAATTCTTCTGGATGATTCTCTCGGTATATTAAATTTACAAATTCTTCATCTAACTTCAAGAGAGTATCACATTGAACACATCTAAATAAATGCTTAAATCCTATATTATTAGCAATGGAGTATTCTGCCGCGCAACAGGAATGATATCTCGCATTGCAATTAAAACATTTATGTAGTTCATCAGAATATGCTTCACATATTGGACATAATTCTTGTTCACATATATCACATTTTTCTTCTTCTTCGGCATCTAAAGAGATTAAATCAACGGCTAGTCTTTCGTAAAATACTTTATCTTCCTCCAAGATATATTCTGTATCATCGGTTTGAATTACATTAAACTCAGTCTTATTTTGAATTAATGATCCTAAGATATTTTGAAATAATTTGATATCATTACAATAAAATACGCCCCCATGAGTTTCTGAGACAATGACTTTTAATTTAACATCATCCACATAAAATTTTTGATCTCCTACTCTTATAATATCAATAAATGTATCAAATTTCCTGGCTTTAAGTAATAAATCATATAATGCATTATGATACTCTTCTGAGAGTGAGCTGGGAGTATCAGATATTATTATTACTCTGTAATTCTTTCTCGCAGTTCTAATCTTTCTAAAAATATAGGATAAGATTTCAAATAATCCATTCTCTAAATAACTCTTTTGAGTTTCGCGAGCTTCCCAATATTCATCTAAAATATGTATTAATGAATCTGCTTCGTTTTCATCATATGTAGTTATGGGAGCTCCTCTTTCTTGCAATAAAACAAGACCATAAGAACTCAAACTATTGAATTTATGCTTATCTTTAATAAACGAAGTAATTGCTTTTGTTAAGGTCTTCTTTTTCATAAAATCTGATAGAAGATCAATGTAAAAAATGAATTCCTCTGAATTTACAGCCGCTTTCTTAAAC
>JAEOSD010000112.1 GCA_016840545.1 Promethearchaeota archaeon | reverse complement strand
TTACTTTTAAATTTAATAAAGTTTTAATTTTTACATTATTTAAAAAGAAAATATTAAATTTTTGAAAGGAGATGGATTATAAAGATTTTCATGATGGACTATTGTCATTATCTTTAGTCTTATTTATTTTTTCAATTACATTTCTAATTGGTTCAATTGTTTTAAAACCCTTCATTGCATTAGAGCCATTCGATAGGGATTTTATTATAATTATCAATATCGTAAATATAATGTTTAGCATCTATTACATGATAGAAGCTCTAAGGTTAAATAAAATCTTCAAATTAGATAATAAATACATTATTAACTTTGGAAAAAGAATTGGTATTGTATCTTTAATTTATATTCCACAGATTTTTCTAGTAAGTTCTTTACTGCTCAGAGATTTACACAATTTACAAGTTATGATGACAAGTCTTATCATTTTTATAGAAATTTTATTGTTAGGTGTGATTTTTAAAGAAGTTTATGACCTCATCTTTAAAGAGGAAGCTGAGAGAAAGTTTGAATTAAAAAAAAATCGCAAATTATATTTTGAGAAATAAAAAAAAGTTCCTTATTGTTTTACCAACTTTTCAATTGCTGTATCAATCATTTTAAGTTTAGTAGAATATTTCTCCATAAGTTCTGCAAATTTCTCAATATCAATTTCGTTATTTTCTCTTAATGATTTTAATTCATTAATAGTTCTTACTATTCCTGCTTTTTTATCATTTAATTTTTCTCGTTTACTATAAGGAATTTTTTGTTCTAATTTCTTCTTTTGGAATGTTCTAAATCTTTTAATGTTTAAATCTTTAGGCACAAATTTGGTCAAATATACAATATTTTTGGGAACAAATGGAGCTAAATTTTCAGGGATAATTACTATGGGTTCTGGATCCTGTATTCTTTTAATCTCTTCATAATCTAAAGGTTCCACATCATTATTTTTCAATAAATCCTTGACAATGGATAAATTTAGTTGGATACTATCCTGCTCTTCTTCCGATAAATTAGGTAAATCCTTATACATATCCTCCCAGATTTCTTCAGCCTTCTTATAATAAAAATTAGCTTTTTGCTGTAATTTTTGTACTTTTTCTTTATTTATTGTGGTGATTGATGATTCTAATGAAGCAATAGCCTTTAAATGGCAGGCTTTTCCCATATCAAAATGAAATTGGGCTCTTAACTGATGTCTTTTCTTTTCATCATGTTTCTTTAAATAAAAGATTCTTTTTGATAAGCTACTTAAACCTGCATAAAGTTTTGAGGCAAAGTAAACATTATTTTTGTTTTCTTCTTGTAAAGCAGCGATACTTTGCGCTAATACGCGAGTCTCTTCCGAATTTAATTCAAGATGTTCCGGGTCTAGTGATTTACCGAGATCGTTCTGTAGGACTACTGCTGTGCTGAAATAAGCCGCTGTTTTATATATCTTACCACTCTCAGACATAGCAACAACTGAATTTTCCCAATCTTCCTCATCTTCAAATTTCTCAGATAATTGAGAATAAGCTTTGGCTAAAACTAATAAGACACGAGCGCATTCAAACATTAAATCCTTTATCTCAATTTCACGATTATTTTCAAGAGGATCTAAATAATAAGGAGTAATATCTAATTTTTTTATAATTTCAGATTGATTGTGATTTTGATAATTAATATTTAATATTTTAGTATATTCTAATATAAGATTCAAATCATCCAAGCTGAAATGTTCTTCCTCTTTTTCTAAGGCA
The DNA here is from genome assembly GCA_016840545.1 of Promethearchaeota archaeon. Taxonomy (GTDB): domain Archaea; phylum Asgardarchaeota; class Lokiarchaeia; order Sigyniarchaeales; family SOKP01; genus SOKP01. The sequence continues at coordinate 7,941 of JAEOSD010000112.1, read as the reverse complement.
TCTTCTAATTTTTTAATTTTAAAATGCAGATAACGTATTCTCTGCAATGACTCTTCTGTAAAAAAAGTAGACATAATCTTTTTCAGTAGTTTTATTGTTAAATTTGAGTTAATTAAGATTATTAAATCATCATTTTAAAACTAATCTATAAAAACTTTTTAATTACAACTAAATTTATAAAATTCTGAGTAAAAATATTATAAATAAATAATGAATAAAAACACAATTTTTATCCTTGAGTTTGTTTCTGGAGGGGGATTCAATCAAGTTGAGATTCCTGCCTCTCTCATTGCTGAAGGATTTGGCATGCTAAAATCTATTATTGCTGATTTAAAGAATTTAGATTATGAAATTGAAACTCTTTTAGATTTTCGAATTCATTTTTTATCAAGGTACTTAAAAGCTGATTTTATTAACATCGTCCAAAATTCAGATAATTTAGTTGCTAAATTTAAGGAATGTGTTAAAAAAAGTAAATTTTGCTTTATTATTGCTCCAGAATTCTTAAATATTCTTTTTAATCTTACAAAAATCGCAATAGATAACGATGCGATTGTTTTAAGTGTTGGTTTAAAAGGGATTATACTGGGCTCCTCAAAATTAAAAACCTTTAATTTTTTAAAAGAGAAGAAAATTTGCACTCCAATGACTTTTTTAGTACCTTATAAACAAGGTAGATTTGATATTGAGTTCATAATTAGAAAACTAAATGAGTTTGATGCCCCAATCATAATAAAGCCTGAAGATGGAGTTGGAGCAGAATCAATCTATCATTTTGAAAATGAAAATCAAATTATAAAATTTTTCAATCAATCTACAGATCCTCTTGACCATTCCAGAAGATATATCCTACAAGAATTCATTGAAGGCAGGGACCTGAGTGTTTCATTAATAGGAAATAATAATCCAAATACATCATCTAAAAGCTCTCCGATCATAATAGGTATTAATCATCAACATATTGTCATAGGGAACTCCCATCATGAGTCAAAATATTTGGGAGGTTATACACCCGTAGAGGATTGGGAAGATATAGCGATCTCTTTAAAACAGAATTTCGAAAAACTGAATTTTTCATACTTTAATGGATATTTTGGTATAGATTTTATCCAAAAACAGGAGGATTCATTAAGTTTCATCGAGATCAATCCAAGATTAACCACTTCATATATAGGAATTAGAAATGTTGTTAAACAAAACTTAATGGAAATTATCTTAAATTTTGACGAAAATAATTTTGATTTATACAAAAATCAATTCCACAAATTTTCAAAATTTGGGTCTTTAAATCTAGAATATACTGGAACAGCTTCTTTTGAAAATGTGAGTAAAATTATCATTCCTAAAATAATAAATGATATTCCTGAAATAGTTACACCTCCTATAAAGCTTAGCGGTGATGATAAAACTCAAAGTGATTACTATTCTTGTTTTATTGCTACCAAAACTAAAGATCTTCCCTCATCTGAAAGAAGAATTAACAAGATTATTAATGTATTAGAAAAGAAAGAATTCAATATTATTAAATAGATAAAGCCAATATAATTGAAAACCCGCCGTAATGTATTATTAAAGAGATAATCAGTGCATTTTCAACTTTTAAATGCTTATTAACGATTAAATTAAAAGTTAGAAGCCATAATGCCCATACTTGAAATATAATCATTAAAATATTATCCAAGATACTTATAACCGAATAATCTAATAGATATAATTCATTAAATAAGTAACGTATTGCTAAATATATTATGGTTGGATAAAAGGTAAGACTAAAAGACAAAAAGAATTTAATAGAATTCTCACTTTTCTTATAAACGAGGCGACAGATTATTTCATTAATAAAATAATATAGTAGAAAGTTTATAATAAAAAATACATTAAAAAATATCTCTAAACTTAGATTAGTGGTGTGAAAAGATTGGAAGAGATTGGTAAAAAATAATAATATTGGAAATAAGTCATTTAAGTAACAAAAAATCAAGCCCAAAATTAAAAGGCTTATCGAAAAAATAACCGTATAGATTTTATAGCCTTTTTCATAGTTAATAATTTTTTTTGGAGTTAAAAACATTAAACTTTTTAAAATAGGAGAATTGAATTCTTTTTTTGAGAAATCAGGTGAAATTATGCTTTCAATATTATCTTGTAATGAATCATAAGCATGCTGCCCTAATTCTGTTAAATAATACTTTTTATCTTTTCCTTGTTCAATTAATTGAGACAATGCATCTAAATGATGATAAATTGTGCCAGTGCTGACTTTTAGTTCTTTTTTAAGAGCGGTAAAAGAAGAAAATTCATTGTCCCCTATAATTTTTATAATCCTTCTTCTAAGATCATGTCCTAATGCATAGTAAAAGTTCGATTCCAAATTTCCAGAATCATTCTTATCTAAATTATCTTTTTCGCTTTCTTTAATTTTTAACTCCCTTCTTTGGATTTTTCTCTTGTTAAAAGGATATTTAAATTATGAAAAAAGATTAGAATAGCACCTGCTATAGACATATAAAAACCAATACCTGCACTCGTAATATAATCTATTTCTTGAGGAATTAATTCAAAAATAAAAATCAAAAAGAAACCAAATCCCACAAAATTAACGATTACCGAATTTATTCGATATTCTAATTTAAAATATATTAATAAAGTAGCTATTAAACAGATACTTCCACTGATTAAAGGAAAAAGATATAAAAATGCATTTGAAATATCCACAGATGTAGCTATTATATATCTCTCCATTAATGAGTAACCAGAAAACCACGAAAAAAACTGAGATATAATCAACAAAATTGACCCTGTTAGCCCTAACAACCTATAATCAAAAATAGATTTAATGTTCATATAACATTCTCGATATTTGATTTTTCATACATAAATATTCAAATAGTATAAAAATAAATATTAATATTAATTTATTTTTTAATTCTCAACTCAAAGTTAATTGCTGTTTTTTGAAAAATCATGTCTGTTCAAGAAGAACAAGTAGATATGGATTCAGTCGCACTGTTCGATTACTTAAAGCAGCAAATCCCAGTCGATGATCTGAAGAATTATGCGTCCCCAAGGCGAATTCGGAGCATAGATTTCGTAAAGGGGCTCGCAATCGTCATGATCCTCATGGCTCACACGAGCAGTGCCTGGTTAGATAGCCAATGGATATATCTTTATGGGCTTATGTATGCTCTACTTGATTTTCTCGGCCCCTCCCTATTTGTATTTCTTTCTGCTCTTAGTGTAATCTTTAGTGTCAAAAGAAAACAAGGGGTTGTACCAGATAAAGTTATTAGAAATGGGATTGTTACCCGCGGTATAGTCATAATGGTGATAGGAATTTTGTTTAATCTTCCTACGGTTTTCCTTTTTAACAAACCAGACTGGATCTGGAATTGGAATATCTTGGTATTCATTGGGTTTTCACAGATTATCTCACTTTACGCTTTAAAATTAGGTAAAGCGACAAGAGGAATTATCGGGACTTTTATTATTTTTACTTCGGATACAATAAGGCAATATCTTTATGATGGAAAAGAAGCTGGGAACATATTCCTTTCAATTGTTCATTATATTGTAGTTTCGCCAGCTCCAATGACGCCATTAATTCCATTCTTATCTATTTGCTTTATTTCAACTATTTTTGGTGAATATCTCTATGCTGCAATGATTGACGGAACTAAACAAGCCTATACAGTTCTTTTTAGAATCTTTCTTTTTTGGGGTATTTGTCTTATTGGTTTGGGTATGATCTATCCTTTTATTCTAGGGACTCCCTTACAAACAACTACGACTTTATCTGCCGTAGATTATCCCTTTTTAGACTTGCTAAGAATAGCAAATTCTCAAACATTTACGAGTTTTCAATTTCCTGGAATGCCTGATTTTTTAATTAGGGGTAGATCCTCAAACATGTGCTATAATTTAGGATGGGCTTTACTTATAATTGCAATCTTTTTTTACTATATCGATATTAAAGAAAAAGATAATAATTTTATTAGGATGCTAGTGTATTATGGTAAAGTTTCTCTAAGTCTATTTCTTGTACATTGGGCATTTATTAGTCTTTTCGTAGATTATTTAAATATCTTATTCTTTGTACTTGCATGGCTTGGTTTCACGGGTTTAATGGGTTTTTTGATGTATGTGTGGATAGAATTTGCAAATGGGGTTGGTAGTCCTGAATGGATAATGGTACAAATTGGTAGAATAGGGCAAAAAACAACACACGTAGTAAAAAAGGAAACACATCTCATTGTAGAGAAAATTAAGAAAGAACATGGGGATAAATCCTAATTACCCATAACTCTTTTTTCTTATGAGTAGGAGTAATAATATATAAAAATCTTAAACATAATACATACAACTAATATTCGATATCGGATTAAATGCCTTCTAATTTAATGCTAAACATATAAATACCTATAATATAATATATCAAATATACAAAAGCATTTTTGTATTTAATAAAAATATAACGCTTAGAAATAACCATTTTTTATAACATAACTTCAAAAATATTGATTAAAATGCAGAAGGATACATTTAAATTTAAAATTACTCTTTTTGGGGCGGGTGGAGTTGGTAAAACCTCCCTATTGATTAGATATATAAAGGATTATTTTAATCCAGAATTAAAACAAACAATCGGCTCAAATTTTTTAATTAAAGATGTAGAAGTTGAAAATACAAATGTTAGATTACTCCTTTGGGATATCGGTGGTCAGGAACAATTTAGTAAGCTTCGCCAAATCTATTTCAAGGGCAGTAATGGAGCTTTCGGCGTATATGACGTTACAAGTCAGCCTTCCTTGTTAAAGCTTCCTGGTTGGATAAGTAGTATTAAAAAATCAGTAAAAAAGTCAATTCCAATGATAATAGTTGGAAATAAGACGGATTTAGATCGCCAAGTAGAGAGATCAGAAGCAGAAGATTTAGTAAAAAGACTTAATTGCTGTGATTATTTAGAAACTTCTGCTAAAACAGGAGAAAATGTAGAACAAGCTTTTAAAAAGATTGCAAAAGCATGTTTAGAAAGTGTGAAAGAAGAGTAATTACGACTCTGTAGTAGCTACTCTAGAGATGTTTATTTTAATTTAATACCATAAATTTGAAGATCTTCTTTTAATTTTTCAATATTGCTAAATCGGAGTGCTTTTATTCCTGCTTCCTGAGCAGCTTTGACATTATTTAAACCATCATCAATAAATAGAATTTGGTTTGGTTTGGTGTTTGCTTTATTAATAGCTAATTGATATATAGCAGGATCTGGTTTAGTAATTTGAATTTCATGTGATAGGATAAAATCATCAAATAGATTCCATATATCCCAGTTTTGTTTTTTTAAATATTTCCAATGACTCACATTAATATTTGACATACACATTAATTTTACATGATTAGCTTTCTTAATAGTTTTTATTAAATCCAATATTTCCAAGTTGATGTCTGCTATTATACTGTTAAAAGCATTATAGAACGCTTTCTGATCTAATGAGCATACTTGAAGTAACTCACATGCTAATTGATAAAATTCCTCTTTAGTTATTTTTCCCTGATGAAATGTATCGGATTGACGGAAAAATTCTAACATTATGGGAGTACTTGTTTTATTTAATGGAGATGGAGTAATAACTTCATTAAAAAAACGACTGAAATCAAGTTCTACAATAACGCCTCCTAGGTCAAAAATGATACATTTGATTGTCATATTATTCTCCATTTAAATAAAAATTATTTTCTAAAAGATATTTTTGTTGAAAATCTGCGAAATGGTTTAGGAAGTTTGTATTTTGGAGCTCCTTTCGTTTCTTCTTCAAGTATTTCTAATAATTTACTTACCTTTATATTATTTATTTGCTCTGAAGTTGCTTTTTTTGGTCCAAAAGGCTTACCTATTAATCGTTTTCTTATTGAAATTGTATTATTTGCTTTTTCTTTTTTCCCTACTATAATTATATACGGAATCCATTCTACTTCTGCTTGTCTTATCTTTTTACCAATAGTTTCTTCTCGATCATCAAAATCTATGCGATATAATTTTTCACTTATAAGATTTAAAAGCTTTTCAGCATAATCATTTTGTTCATTGCTTATAGTGATAATTCTTATTTGAATAGGAGACAACCATGTTTTAAAACCTGGAACTAATTTATCTTTATTTCGAATTGCAGATTCAATAAGCCCCCATAAAATTCTTTCTATACCTCCCGTCGGAGAATTATGTAATATCATAGGATGCTTGACTTTCCCATCGGTATCTATAAACGAGATATTATATTTTTGTCTCTTTTTTCCATCTGTATCTATCATATAATCTAGACAACTCTCTACATCTATCTGATTTGTTGCTAATGTAGCATCTTTATTTTCAGCAGAAAGAACATTTCTCTCAAGTTTTAATACATAATAATAATATCTTTCGTCCCATAATTCTAATAAAGCTGGAGCTTCTTCTGTTTTTATTAAATTTATTATCCAGTCTTTATTCTTTATGTAGAAATCTTTAGTAGCTCTAAATATTACATATGTTTTCACTCCTAACTCTTTTTCAAGATTCTTTATTAGGAAATATTGTTTTTTGAATTCTTCTATCGCAGAATCTAAATCTTTGCATAAACTATGCATATCTGGCATTACAAAAGCACGTAACCTACGCAAACCAGTAACCTCTCCTTCTAATTCCCGTCTAAATGAATATTGTTCCCATTCATACACTCTTAGAGGAAAATATTGAGGTTTTAAATTCATGGATGAGAATAAATCAAATAAAAGAAAATCCGAAGCATATCGTAGTAAATATCTATCACTTCCAGACTCAAGCCAATAACTTCTAGCTGGAAATCTTGCTGTTTGAGCAGTTAACTTTTTATTCTTAACTGTGTACATTATTGGAGTATCAATAAGTATCGCTCCGTAATCGATTAACCTATCCTCAACGAAATTCTTTATCAAATTTTTCATTATCACTCCTTTCGTATACCATCTCAAATTTCCAGCATCAGTATTTGGATCAAAATCAACTAATTCAAATTCTTTCATCACCTTGATATGGGCAGGTTCTATTGATTTATCCACCCTCCTCGATCCAAGTTCAGATTTTAGAAACATGTAGAAATCTTGATCTCTAACTTCCTTAAAAGGAAGAAGATTTTGTTCATCATCAAATTTTATATCTAATTCATCACCTGCAGGCGTGATTACTTTAAAGACGGAATTCTTTATTTGTTCTTCGGGTGTAATCGCCAATTTTACGTCCCTATACATTTCAGCTACTTCATGACCTAAACAATTAACTTCAAATGATTTATACCATCCAAAAGGAGAAAATTTTGCCTCAATACCTTTCTCTTCTAAATATTTAGTGATTTTGGGACACACTTCTATTGCATTTTTTTCATTGCTAAGGAATTTACTTAAATGAGCCCAAGGATAGACTAATACCTTATCAACACAGTACATACTTCTATCCTTAATTAGTTCGATAATTTTTCTTTGCTTTCCTTTTAACTTACCTTCCTCGATCTTTTTATTGTAATCTCGTATTTCCTCATTCTTTTCTCTAACCCTCTCTGGAAAGTTTGTTATTTGGAGTATAGCTTCTTCAATTACATCAGCTCCCTGCCCGGCAATTAAATCTGTATCATAAGTATCCTGATCTTCAACTGAAACATAAGCAACAAGTATTAAACCTTTCATATCGATTAATTCTTCTGGAAATTCTTGTGGTTCACTTGTGGCGGGTTTATTCTTAATTACTTTTACGCCATCTGAATGAATTAATAAAATTTTCATAATAATCTTGTTTGGTTAATTAATTATGAAATCTCTAACAAAAAATTCTAAATATTTTTCTAGCTTTTGATAATTTATTATATTTAAAATTCAAATTAATTATTACTAAAATAGTTATCTATTAGAATGAATCTTAAAAATATTTTTTCAGAA
>JAEOSD010000111.1 GCA_016840545.1 Promethearchaeota archaeon | reverse complement strand
CAAAAGCCATTATAAACAAATTAACAAAGAATATTATCATCCATATATTTCCAAACCATGCTTCTGGTTCTCCAAAAACCATTTGTAAAATCCAAAGGAAGAAACTGGCAATCAATAAGGGATATAAAAAGATTACCTTCGGATATGATCTGAGTTTAATTTCATTTACAGTTTTAGTTTTTTTTTCGGACATTATTGACATACACTTTTTTTTGCTATTAATTTTTATTAAATAAAGGAGTTATTAACAATATATATAGAAATTCTATTTAAAAAACCTTCTTATACCTTAAATAATATCTTCAATAGAAAACTTTTAGATTAATTATAACTCAGTTTTTTTCAGTATAAGAATATTTCAAACATACTATTAATAGAATGATTAGATTTAAGAATAAAATTAAATTTTAAGTAATACAAATGTCGCATTCTCCTATATTACTATTTGATTTTGATGGTGTTGTAATCACACAGAAAGCCCTTGAATACGCAGCCTTAAAGTTATTAAAAAAAAGATTTTATAAATTTCAAAATATTGAAAATCTAAGATTAATAGACTTTGCACGACTTTTTGAAGAAGCAGATTCTAAAAATAGAATCAAGGCTTTAATTCGTGCCTATAAAGTATATAAGAAGTATATACCAAGTAGGTGGAGAAGAATATTCTTTTTTATGAAATATAGACGTTTTTATCCGAAGTATGAAAAATATGAGACTTTAAAACATGATTTAAAAAAGGTTTTGGTAAAGTTAAAGACAAATGGATTTCCTTTAGCAATAGTTTCGAACACCAGTGAGGCCCGGTTAAATTTCTTTAGGAACAAATTAGATTTAGATAACTATTTTTCAATCTATATTTCTAGAGACAACACACCATACAGAAAACCTAATCCCTATCCTATCTTATTAGCTTTAAAGTATATTAAAATGAAATATAAGGTTCCAATTAAAAAGGACAATGTTTATTTCATAGGAGACCTCCCAACAGATATTGAAACAGCAAAAAATGCTGGAATCAATAGTGTTGCTTTATTAAGTGGTCATGGAGTTAAAGTGGATTTGGAAGAATCTAAACCAACCGTTATTATTCAAGAAATTAAAACTCTTTTAGAAATTGAACCATTCAAAAAATTCATATTGGATTAAATATTAAAAAAACGTAATAATGTTTAATCTGGAAGAATTTAAGGATAATGCTATCCTTGAGAGCATCGTTGGGAGATTGAATAAATATTTAAGCAAAAATAAAGTTGAGAAAGTACCTAAACTCGTCGAGGAATTAAAAGCTCTTTTAGATGAGGATGGTGTGTTAGTTCCAGTTACTTATGTTCTAAGTGTTTTAGCAGAAGAGAATTTTAAATTTATATCTGCAGATATAATTGAAAAGGTTCAAGATTTTCTAAAAGCTCCTGAATTAAAATTAAGGTTAAACGTTGTAATTATATTAGGATTTGCAATGATTACAAATTCAGAATATATTAATAATTATTTATTAGATTTTATTCTAGCCTTAAAAGATGATAATTCAGATATAAAAGGGAATGCGTATTACTTTCTTCAAGAGATCGTAAAAATTAAACCTAAAATACTATGTCAATATAAAGAATATATATTAAGGGCTCTTTTAGAGGAGCAGAATGAAAGCAATCTTTATTCGCTTTTAGAATTTCTGAGTAAATGTGATGATTTCTATTTTAATGAGATATTTTGGTTTAGGAAAGGATTAAATAAAATATCTACACTATATCCCGGAAAAAATGAATGCATCTTTCATAATGTATTGATGGAACTCTGTAAAAAATTGTATTGGCCGTTTAAAAATCTAAATCTTGAAGATCTAAGTATTAAAAAAATTGATGAATTAATCAATAACCAATTAATTATAAAAAAATTCAATTTCACAGATTTAAGTAAGCAAGTTAATATTCAATTAAAGGAATTCATAGAAAAAGTTAAAAACTCTCGTTTTGGAAAGGAAGAGATTTATTTTTACATTAAAAATAATGAAACTAATGAAATGTATTTTTATGAAGTTGAAAAGCAAAAATTAATTAATTTTTTCGAGCAAGATAAAAGAATTTCAATACAAGCCATTAAAAACTTTCTAAGTATCATCGAATCCGAATCAGAATTAAAATTTATAGTAAAAATTTTATTAAAGTTAAAGCATATAAATGGTTATTTTTCAGAGTTAGGATACTTTTATCCTTACAGTTATTTAAAAAATGAGCTTGAAAAAAGTATAAAGAATCAAGGAATTATAAGTCTTGAGCAATTTAACTACTTGCCACTAGGGTTGATAAAAAAAATTATTAATCATATTTCTAACTCTACTAATCAAAAATTATTATTAGCTAAAAATAATATTGCATTTTATTCTTTAAAAACAATAAAGCAAGAAATTAATTCTAAAGCTTCAAAAGATAGTATCGTGGATATAACGCCTTACCGCGAATTGTTAACTGAAAAAAGTTTTATTAAATTAATAAGAAATCTTCCCAAAGATTATTTGACAAAGTATCGTAAGGGAACAATTTTATTAACGAATTTAGGATTGATGAAAATAATTAGTGAAATTGAAAATTCCAAAATTTTAGGATATTTATCTATACCTAAAATCTCTGAAAAATTAGGAATTAGTAAAATTTTATTAGTTGATGTTTTAGATCATTATATCGACCAAAGAAGTGGCATTTTTAACAAAGAAAAAAACATATTTTATTATTCCAAATTTTTAAATGATAAAATTGAGAAAATCAATCAACTTTCTGATAGTAAAGAAAAGGAAAATCAGATACTACAACTAACAAAAGAATTAAACATTCAAAGGGATCTTATATTAGCAAAAATTGATGAAAATCTCAAACTTATTGGTGAGGATATAAAACAGCAAGATAAAATAGTTATCACTGAATATCTTGAAAAAACAGGAATGCCTGAGGGAGTATTTTTTGATTTTATAGATGATCTAGGAATTGATTATTTGAAAAAAGGGGATATTTTAATTTTCAATGAAAATAAAATAAAAGAAGCTGAAAAAGAAATAAGAAGTATATTAATAAACAAATCTAAAACTCAAGATCACATTTTACTAGGAGATATTGATATAACTTCAAGCTTAGTTGAGAGCTTGTTAAAAGAGATGCAAAATGATGGAGAAATTGAAGGAATTTTTTATAAGGATGATGTTGAGAAAAAGTTCTATACCCAAAAAGGCATTGAAAAACTAATACTCCAAAATAGTTCTATATTTTCTTTTCATGATCTATTTTATGGTAAAGAATTATCAGAGAAAGAAATTGAATTATTACGTTCAATTCTTGAAAAAATGCTAAATAAAAGAATTTTAAAAGGTGATTTTGATGAAGAAAGCCTCACATTTTCAAGTTTTGAAGTATTATTCGCTCAAGATTATAATAGTTTGTTAAGAGAGTTTGAAAAAAATGTAAAGAGTTATAACCATATTTTTAATTTAGAATTTTATAAAATTAAAAAGATTTTAACCAAAAGTAATGAAACTATTTTTCCGCAAGAGATAAAAGAGATTCAAGAATCAATTGATAGAATTAATGAACAGTATACTAGATGGAGAAGTGGATTAGAAGCTTTTATACGGAAAGTAAATATTCAATTGTTAAAAAAACAGGGATATTCAATGAAAAAATATAAGATGATGATTTCTTCAACAGATAAAAAAGAAGATATCAAACTATTTGAGGATGACCCAGAAGTACAAGAAAATTTAAAACAATTTACATCTTGGATCAAATTATTCAACGATCTAGAATTGAAATATGGTAACATTCTCTTTTACCAAAAAAGATTAATAAATAATCCAGGTAATAATGAAAATAAGAAAAAACTTGAAAGTTTATTGGAACAATTAGAATTATTATAGTTTTTCTTTTTCAATTTGAGCCATTAGCTTATCAACATTTATTCTTTGGTTTAATTTTATTTTGTATGTTTTTGGACTAAAAGAACCATTTATCTCTAAAATGCCCTCTTTTTCAAGATAATCTAATGATCGCCATATAAAGTTTATTTTTGATCGATTTGAAGATTTTATATTATTACATCTTCTGATTCTCTTAGTATTTACTACAGTGACATTATTATCTATTAATTTATTAATAGCGTCAAGAGTTTCTTTTAAATTTTTCAAGAAGAAGTCCATAAGATCTTCGCTTAGGGATAATTTATACTTAATAAGTCGTATATTTAGTTATATTCAGATATTTATAAAGTTTTTTTCTTCTAATACGAAATTATGTAAAATCAGAATATCATGAGAAGTTAGAATTATTCAAAAGACGGTACAGCAATATTTAATTTAAATTTCAATGTCGAAATACTCTTTTACCACAAAATACCAATGCACAATTTAATTCATCAGCTTTCTGAATAACTTCATTATCTCTGATTGAACCCCCAGGATTAATTATAGCTTTTGCTCCTGCTTTCGTAGCAGCCTCTAATCCATCTGGAAAGGGAAAAAAAGAGTCAGTTCCCATGATTGAGTCTTTCAGTTCACTTCTATGTCCAAATTCTATTGCTTTTTGAGCCGCAAGCTTAACAACATGGATTCTTGACTGTTGTCCAGCGCCAATACCTATAGTATAAATACCATCCTTATATACTTGAACAAAAGAAGCAGAATTCGATTTCGCCCACTTTGAAACTTTATAGGCAAAAATTAAAGCTTCTTTTTCATCAGGATCCACATTTCTTTTGCTTACAACTTTCCATTCCTTGATGATGGTTTTAAAATCATACTCTTGAATAACAGCTCCTCCTAAAGTTGTACGTATTTCAAACTGTTTATAAATTTCATCCCTTTTATCAAGGAAGTTTCCATATTCAAGAATTCTCATGTTTTCTTTTTGTTTCAATATTTCTAAAGCCTCTCCTTCAAATTCTGGAGCCAATAATACTTCTACAAAAATTTTTTCTTTATTAATGATAAAATCTGCTACTTCTTTTGTAAGTTTTTGATTTACGCCCCAAACTCCTCCAAAAGCGGATAAAGGGTCACAACTGTAAGCCCTTTTTACTGATTTCAATAAATCTGTTTTATCAATAGCAACTCCATTTGGAGATGTATGCTTCAAAATTGCAGTGACATTATGATCTTTACCAAAATCCAAGAGCATTTGAATACAAGAATCGATATCTAGATAGTTATTGAATGAGATTTGCTTTCCACCAAGCTGTTTAAAATTGTGTAGCCCATATTTAGTTGATACGTCAAGATAATAAGCAGCTCTTTGATCCCAGTTTTCTCCGTAACGACAATCTTGTACTTTCCTATATGTCTTATTTATGAAATCTCCCAATTTAATATCTGGATTGTAGTATGATTGTAAATAATCTGCTATAGCAGCATTATAATCTGTCATAATAATAAATACTTCTTGAGCAAGTTTAGCTCTTATTTCTTCGCTAATCCCCCCTTTCTTTTTTAATTCATCTAAAATTGTATTATAATAATTTGGACTTGGAACAACAACGACATCGGGATAATTTTTAGCAGCAGCTCTTATCATTGTAGGACCCCCTATATCAATCATTTCAAGAGCTTCGTTTAAAGTGATATTCGGTTTACTTATTGCTTCTTTGAATGAATATAAATTACATATAACCATATCTATACGAGGAATGTTATATGTATTAGCATCTTTTAAATGTTTTTCTAAATCTCTTCGAAATAAGATACCCCCCGCTATTTTTGGGTGGAGAGTCTTTACTCTACCATCAAAAATCTCTGGAAAATTTGTATAATCTGAAACTTTTGTATATTTAATCCCATTTTTTTCTAATAAACTTCCAGTACCAGCAGTAGATAGAATATCAATTTTAAAATCTTTAACTAGACTTGATACAAAAGGAATTAAATCACTCTTATCAAAAACACTTACTATTGCTGTTTTTATTTTTTTCATAAAAAATCATCCTATTTTTACTAATATTGTTAAATTAAATATCTTAATTGTATTAAATTGCTTTATAGACAATTAATAAACAGGAATTTAATAATGATTACTTATATAATTTCATAGGTCCTAATATTTACCCATTAAATCATGTGTTCTTACTTCTTGACGACCGAATGGAGTAATAACTCCGATTTTTACATTTTTCATGGCTTTAATTTCCCTTGCTCCAGCATATACCATTCCATTGATTAATCCTTCCTTTAATGATAGAATAACTCCATCAAGATCTCCAACATAAGGGATATATGCTGATATCCCTTCAGCGAGTATTTTTGAGCCTTCAATATAGCGATCCGATATGAAACCAGAAGTTCTTGCTTCTTTACTACCCATACCCCTATATACTTTCACTTTCTGCTCTTGCAAAGTATCAATATATCCGGGGCTTTCTGTACAGCCTGCAAAGAAATGTCCAGACATGATTAAATCAGCTCCTACAGTTAATGCCTTAGGAATATCACCTGGGTTCTTAAAGCCTCCATCAGCAATTAAACTAAGTTCTGGCTTATAATCCTTAATAGCATCCGCTACTTGAGCAGTTGCAAATAAAGTAGGTGCTCCTACTCCGGTTTGAATTGAAGTAGTACAAATTGAACCCGAACCCATTCCTACTTTTAATCCTATAAACTTTTCTTCAGCAAAATCACATTGAGAAATAATAAATTCTGCTGCTTCATAAGTACCGATATTTCCTAATACAAAATCTGATTCTAGTAAATTCATTAATTTTTTCGTACCTTCAATATCCGCTATCTTGTAAAAATCAGCAACATCGATAAAGAAAATATCAACATACTTATCTATTTCTTTTAACATATTTTGAGCGTGTAACGATTCGGGAAATTTAGGAGATAAGGCTATCGCGCAGATTAAATGCCCATCCTGATCCATTGAAGCTAAAGGAAATTCAGGAGCTAAATCTTTTTTAGTAATTAAACCTTTAAGATTACCATTTTCTATTACTGGAAGTTTTTCAATTCTATGCTTAAAAAGTTTATTTAAAGCTTCTTCTCTAGATGCACCGGGTTCAATAGAGATAACATTTTTTGTCATATATTCCTTTACTTTACCATTTTTAATATCATTCTCTGAATAAGGCATATCCCGTTTTGTTAAAATGCCACATACTTTATTTTCATTATTAACTACTACAAGTCCGCTAATATTATAATTTTCCATCATGTATTTTGCATTAGTAATTGGATCATCAGGAGTTGTCGTCGCAACATCTTCAATAATAAAGGATCTAGCCCTTTTAACAATTCTTACCATTTCTAATTGTCTTTCATAGGAACAATTACGATGAAGTACTCCTAATCCTCCTAATAAAGCCATTCTAATAGCCATTATTTCTTCTGTAACTGTATCCATGGCTGCTGTCATAATTGGTAAATTAAATTGATAAGATCCTAATTTAGAGGAAATATCTACCTCATTTGGCTCAAAGTTCGTATAACCTGGTTGTATGAGAATATCATCAAAAGTAGCAATTATATCTTCATAATGAACCTTTTTACGAAACTGATCAGACATTTTTATCTCCCTGATTGATTTTATTATTGTTTAAGATTCAATGTAATTAATTTTTAGAATTTAAATATTATTAATAAAGATGAGACATATTATAAAATTTTATCAATTTATAATATGAAAAATATATATTTTTCACGTACTCTTTTATTTAATTCTTACAAGGATAATATTGTCAATTATCAATATTGAATTGAAATTTATTGTAATTTTGTAACCGCTACATACGTGTTAAGTTTGTTCTTTGCATATTTTGAATTCGAGAGTCATTGATGAAATGATCTAGAGTTTTTATGAACATTTCTCTATCTAGTTTGATATTTGGAGTTTCTATAGAACAGTAATTACTTAAATGATCGTTAAAAACTTGCGAAGTGACATTATGTCCCAAATTTGCTATGATATCTCTTTCTTCTTTTAAATTTTCAATAGGAGATAATAATTCAAATTCATTGTTCTTCCATTTATTCCAAAGTTCTGAGAATGGTACAATATTTAATGTTCTGAACCTGAAAATTGTTGGATTAATTTCAGTTAAGATTTTAGCAGTTTCATTAACATGTTCTTGAGAGAATTTTTTACCACCTAATCCAAGAATTATATATAAACTTAGTTTTATCCCTGCTTTTAAAATGCGCTTTCCTGCTTTTGTCATAGATTTAGCATTTGTGCCTTTTTTCATTATTCGCAATATTTTACTACTTCCAGTTTCTAATCCCATATAAATTATATCTAATCCTGCTTCTGCTAATTGTTTAAGTTCATCATCCGATTTTCTTAGGATATCTAAGGCTTTTGCATAACAACTCACTCTTGGAACACTTTTAATTTGCTCTCTAACATATTTGATAATTTCTACTAAATATTTTGTAGGAGCAGAAGTAGGATTCCCACCGGCTAAAAATACGGGATATCCATGATAATTATGTTCTTTATAATAATCGATATCCTTTAATACATCTTCTATTGGTCGGATTGCATAATTTTGAATAATCCCATACATTCCTTTATACGTTCCACAAAAGACACAACGATTCCATGAACAACCGCCCGTAACTGGAATTAATATTGAACGAGAGGCACCTTCAACCGGAGGTCTAATAACTATATATTCAGCTGGTACAATTTGTAAATCTGTGTTATTCATTTAAAAAATTAATTTTTATTTAATTTCTGTTAATTAATATTCGAATTAATTTTTAAGTATTATAATAAAAAATATCCTTTTTTTATTACATTATTTTTAATAGAGTAAAAAATTGAAAATAAAATTTGAAATAATATCTCATTTTATATTATTTATCTTTTTATTATTTCTCCCAGATTAAAAGAATAAATAAGTATTGGTGTTTAAATTGAAAGGAACTATTGAACAAGAAAAAATAGTATTTTATACTTTTAAAACGGTCATAATTGGTGCTCAGAGTGTTGGAAAGACTTGTTTATTCAATCGATTTTGTTTTAATTCTTTCAATTTCGATACATCACTGACAATTGGCATCAATTTTCATTCGATAAATTTAAAAATTAAACAACAAGACCAAATAGATATGCTTGGTAAGAATTATATAGTTAATTCCATTTTTGATTTTGGTGGTCAAGAAAGATTTAAACCTCTACTTCCAAAATTTTTAGAAGGTGCTAATGGTGCCTTATTAGTCTTTGATTTAATCAATAAAAAAACCTTTTCTCAACTAGATTTTTGGTATAATCAGCTAATAGAACATGCTAATGGCTATTATATTCCTAAAATTTTAGTGGGTAGTAAATTCGATTTGGTAGAAAATACTCCTAAAGAAGAAAGAGTTGAAGATAAAGTAATAAATCAATTTATAAAAGAAAATGAATTAGATAGATTCTATAAAACATCAGCTTTAGAAAATTGTAATGTTGTAGAAGTATTTAAAGAATTAAGTAATTTAATGCTTAAAAAACAGAATTCTAATTTTGTTGTGTTAGAATAAAAAATTAAATCTAAAATTCTCTCATATAAATATAATCGGAGAATTCATTAAAGAAACTTTTTTGCTCCTTATTTAAATCTGGATAAATATCCTTCAAATAATTTTTACCCTGAGAAACCAAATTTTTTGAGAAATGTTCTGCTGTAATGACCGAATTTGTTTCAGCAAAAATGAGTTCCACTTTTTTAACCTCATCCTTCGATAATTCATCCATG
>JAEOSD010000216.1 GCA_016840545.1 Promethearchaeota archaeon | reverse complement strand
GATTTTCCAATATTTCCAAAATACTTAACAAATTTTGGTTTAATTTCAGTAAATATACCTAGCATGTCATGAATTACTAATATTTGACCATCACAATAAGGGCCAGCGCCAATACCAATAGTAGGAACTTTGACTACGCTTGTTATTAGTTTTGCTAATTGCCATGGTATGCTTTCTAGTACAATAGAAAACACTCCTGTTTTTTCTAGATTTCTAGCATCTAAAATCAATTTTTTTGCAGCATCAAAGGTTTTCCCTTGAACTAAAAACCCCCCAAACTGATATATTGATTGAGGTGTAAGACCAATATGTCCCATTACTTGAATATCTGCGTCTACCATTGACTTTATTATTGGACATATTTCTGTACCCCCTTCCACTTTAACAGCTTCTGCCCCTCCCTCTTGGATAAACCTACCCGCATTTTTTACGGCTTCGGTTTTATTCACTTTGTAAGAGAGAAAGGGCATATCTCCAACAACTAAAGCGTTTGTAACTGCTTTACTAACTGCTTTTGTATGATGAATCATCTCATCCATAGTTACTAAAAGTGTATTTTTATAGCCCAAAACCACCATTGCTAGTGAATCTCCAACTAATATTAAATCCATACCAGATTCATCCGCTATTTTAGCAAAGGAATAATCATATGATGTTATAGTTATAATTTTTTCTTGTTTATTCTTTTTCTCAATTAACTTTTTTGCAGTTACTTTCTGTAATGACATATATTCAAATAACTAAGAAGTTTTGATAAATCTTTTGAAAAAATTATGTTATTTAATCATATCCTTAGATTTTTAAATAGTAGAATAAAGAGCCAGAGGGGAGATTTGAACTCCCGTTAACAACTCTGCAGGCTATCGCTCGACCAGACTAAGCGACTCTGGCAAATGCAATCGAATTTCCAAGTACTTCACTTTATTAATATAAAGAAGATTAAAAATTTTAATTTTTGTTTTAAATCACCAGCAATAAGATTATCTGAAAGTTTTATCAAATTTATTTTATATCAATAACATTTTTTAATAAACTGTTCATTAAATAACTCTGATATAAAATAAAGGAAAGTGATGATTATGGAGCCTAAAGATATTGATTTTTATTCATTAGGTTTTAATTTTATTGAAACTAAGATTATGTTTGTCTCTAATTATAAAGATGGCAAATGGGATGAGGGAAAACTGGTTCCTTTCGGTAATTTTGAAATCTCACCCGCCGCGTGCATATTAAATTATGGTCAAGGAATTTTTGAAGGGATGAAAGCTTTAAGAACTAAGAACGGAGAAATTACTTTATTTAGACCAGAATTAAATGCACAAAGATTTAATGATAGTGCAGATAGAATGTTAATGCCAAATTATAATCCAGATAAATTTATTGATGCTATCAAGCAAATTGTAAAAGCTAATGAAGAATATATACCTCCCTATGATAGCGGTGGAGCATTATATATCCGTCCAATAATGATTGGTAATGGGCCGATAGTAGGAGTAAAACCAGCAACGGAGTATAAAGTTATAATGTTTGTAACTCCTGTTGGGCCTTATTTCCCCGAAGGATTTCAGGGGATAGATCTGGAAATCACTAAAAAATATACTCGATCTGCTCCTGGAGGAACTGGTGCTGCTAAAACTTGCTGTAATTATGCAGGATCTATGCTTCCAGTAAAAGAAACTAAGGAGAGAGGGTATGCACAAGTAATATTTCTTGATGCCGTTCATATGGAATATATTGATGAAGTTGGTACAGCAAATTTTTTTGCTGTTATCAATGGAACATTAGTTACGCCCGAATTAAGTGGCACAATATTGCCAGGTATTACACGTAAATCAATTTTAGAACTCGCTACAAATAAATTGGGAATGAAAATCGAAGAAAGAGATATTTCATATAAAGAATTGTTTGAAGATACTTGTTCAGAAGCATTTTGCGCAGGTACTGCCGCTGTTATCACCCCAATTAAGTCTGTTGTAATAGAAGATAAAAAAAGAATTTTTAGTGAGGGAAAACCGGGCGAGTTAACAAGAAAGCTTTATGAGTTATTAACTGGAATTCAGAGATTGGATATCGAAGATACTTTTAAATGGATGGTTAGAGTTTAATTTATACATAAATAGTTTCTAACTCTAAGTTATTTTTTTGCTTTTTTCTAAAGTTTCTACTTTTTCTCGATGTAATAATATGCTAGTAAGCTTTAAATGAACATAACGTATTTTAGAAGATAGTTTACTTGAAAAAACTCTTAGTAATCTTAGTAAAATTATGGAAAATATATTTAATACAGTTATTAAGAAATAATTCAAAAATATTCTTATTTTTTAAAAATTACTTAAATTCTTAATCAATAAATCATATGCTTGATTTACATTAAGCCCTGTCTTAGATGAAATTTTCAAATATTCAATTACATTTTCGTAACAAACAATAATGTCTGAAATATAATCATCTAATGAAGTACATGTATCAGTATCTATTAGATCATACTTTGTTCCTAATATAATAATTGGAATTCTTCCAAATGCTTTTAATT
This sequence comes from Promethearchaeota archaeon, assembly GCA_016840545.1. Taxonomy (GTDB): domain Archaea; phylum Asgardarchaeota; class Lokiarchaeia; order Sigyniarchaeales; family SOKP01; genus SOKP01. The sequence goes on along the minus strand of JAEOSD010000216.1, from coordinate 111 downwards.
TATTTATCCATTCATAAACGCTTTCAAGAGTGTTAATTCGAGTTAGATCAAATAAAATAAACGCTGCTATTGAACCATCAACGAAATCATCCAGTATTTTTTTGAATTGGT
>JAEOSD010000110.1 GCA_016840545.1 Promethearchaeota archaeon | reverse complement strand
AAATTTCAGAGTTAGAAAAACTTAAAGAATTTGAACCAAAGATGACCGCATTGGGGGAAGATTTAGAACAAAAAGAACGAGAGCTTGAAAGTGTGAAGAAAGACTTACAACAAACGATTTCAGATAAGTACATAGAAATTGAAAGCCTTAAGAATGATTTAAATAAGATAATACAAGAAAAAGAGGATGAAATAGCGAAAGGTAAAAATGAAACTGATGGAAAACATAGAGAAGTTGAGGCCTTAAATCTTAAGATAAAATCTCTTGAAGATTATATTGAAGAAGCAAAAGGCGCTCCTCAAGTGCTTGAAGAGATTAAAGATGTAATGATACATAAAGGCTTTCTTTCAGATAAAGAACTCGATGATATATTAGAAAAGCATTTAAACCAATAAGTAATAATTTTATTTTAAATATTATCTTTATGATTTCCTTTTTAAAATTAATCCGTATAGCAATTTTAGTAAGCATTTAATCCTATGTTACTACAAACTATAACAATAGAGGAATTTTATTTTTTATTCTTAAAAATCATTATTACTTATAATGAAGAAATAATTGAAATAAAATGGTTAAGTTAATCTGGGATAAAAATAAGCACACTTCACATCTTATAAAAGAACAAGAAAAAATTTATCATCAGAGATTTATTAAGTTTGAGAGCTTTCCTAATTCAAATATTGATACACAAAAATTAAAAAACCAAGAGAATTGGGAAAATTTATTATTTTGGGGAGACAATTTAGAAGTTCTTTACTACTTATTAAATAATTTTGAGAATAAAATAAACTTGATTTATATAGATCCACCATTTTTTTCTGGAACGAATTATCCTATTAAAATAGAAGAAGATGGTGATTTATACGAGACTATAGCTTATATTGACCATTGGGACAAAGATTTAGATTCTTATTTGCAAATGATTTATGAAAGACTAATCATTTTTAAAAAATTATTGGTAGATTCGGGATTGTTATTTATTCATTTAGATTGGCATGCGAGCCATTATATAAAATTAATTTTAGATGAAATTTTTGGTGAAAATAGATTTGTAAATGATATTATTTGGTATTATTATAATAAATATTCAGCAGGCAAAAAGAATTTACCTCGTGCTCATGATAATATTTTAGTATATTCAAAAACAAATCGTTACAAACTTAATGAAATCAGAATTCCTCGCAAGAAGCCCCGTAAACAATTGAAAAGAATAATGGTTAATGGTATATTGAAAAATTTAAAAGATAAAAACGGACATATTGTTTATAGAATTGTAAATGATAAGAAACTAGATGACGTTTGGAAGATTCCTTGCCTTCAACCCGCATCTAAAGAATGGACTGGTTTTCCAACGCAAAAACATCATGAATTGCTTAAACGAATTATCCAATTAGGAAGTAATAAAGGAGATCTTATTGCGGATTTTTTTTGTGGTTCTGGCACAACTTTATTTGTGGCAGATACACTAGGGAGAAAATGGATTGGATGTGACATTTCCAAATATTCGATTTATTTAACACGTAAGAGATTATTTTCTTATAGAAGGGGTCTAACTCATGGTGGAAAAAGCCTACATCCAATTGGTATCTATACAAATCTGAATAATGAATATAAAGAAATTATTAATTCTGGATTTTTTAATAGAGATATTACTATAAGAAGAAAAAAATAAAATTATTATTTTTTATGATGTATCACATTCCAACCTAAGTAATTAACTAAAGCTTCGTATACGATCTCAGCGACTTGATTCAATGTCGCGGCAACATGATGTGCAAATCCTTCTATACATAAAGTTTTTAAAGCTTCTTGCAAATTTGGAACTGTTATTACTCCATATCCTCCAAAAGTATTTAGGGGATCATCTGTATAGGTTCCTTCTGCTAAAAAGGCTTTAATTTCCCCAAAAATGTCATCAGTTTCAATTCTTAAAAGCGTACAAGGTTTTGTTTTAATTCGTCCTTGAATTGCTCCAAATGTTATCTTTTCTCCCTTAAGATCTGAAATAATTGGATGTATAGTCATTTTAGTTTCCTTAAAAAACGATTTAGGGAGATTACTACAATGAAAAAGAACCATTTTATTTGGATCTTCTCCATAATTATTATTCCAATCCAAAATAGCTGAAGGTGTTTCTGAGGCTAATTGTAATATATACATTCCAATCAAACCTGCAATATCAACTTCACAAGCAGCAGGGACAAGTCCCTCGCTAAACATACTCATAACCGCACAAGGGACTATTCCGAAATTGTCTTGTATACTTGGCCAGCACTGGAAAGCAAATCCATCCAGTTCCTTTTCAATTATCCATTTCTCAATTATTACCGCTAATTTCGCAAGTTTTAATAAGCCATCTACAGGAAAATTGCTAGTTGGTGTGTATCCTTTAATAAATTCAATTTTTTCTTTAACTTTAGGATCGTTATCACTTAATCTATTAATTTCTCCAAATATCTCAGATAAATCAATTGGTTCTATTGTAATCCCATTAAACTCTAAGATCTTCTCACTGTATCTAACTGTTTCAAACGCATTTGGCCTTGTACCAATCTGACCAAATCTAGCTCTCCTTAGCTTTTTAACTATTTTACAGACTTTTTCAAATTTCCTAATATCATCTTTGAATATTTCAGAATTAATAGGACATGTGTGCATTCTAGTTAGAGAAAAAGGGATTCCGCTTTGATATAAAACATTACAAACTGAAATTTTTCCACAAAATGCATCTCGCCGATTTTTTCTGTCCATCTTTTCTATATCATCAGATGAGGCTTGAATTAAAATTGGAACATTAAGATTTGCTAACTTCAGCGTATTTACAATTCCCTTCTCATCTCCAAAATTAGGGAGCACTACTAAAATTCCATCTATCTTATCTTTATTCATTTTAAATAACTTTGCACAGTTCTTAGCGTCTTGATAAGTTTCAATAACTCCGAATGATGTATTATCTTCACTTAATAAAACATACTCATATCCCATCTCATTCATTACTTCAATAATTTGTGTTTTTCCTTCCTTTGCGAGATGATCAGGGAAGACATCTCTATTTCCTACAATTATACCAAATGTAGTTTCTGTCATTTTATTTAATTTATTTATAAACGCCATTAACATCCAAATTTCTATTAATTTAAATTATTAAATTTAATTCTTTGTTACATATTTATTTTTTTTCTAAAAATCAAAAAAAGAGTTATTTTAATAGAGGAAAGTTAAATTTTCTATTTATTTAATTTTTTAAAGTTTTAAACCTTTTGAAACACACCATAGATAACACTAAAATTATCAACCCAATTCTTCTGTTTAGTAAAGATAGGAAAAAAAGCACAAAAAATTGCTAACTTCTTAAAACCACAAGAATTTATAAAATTTTTAATTTCATCCGCAGATTTAATAAATACATGAGTTTCGTCTTTAGAGTAAAATCGATTATAAATAAATTTACTCCTCTTATTACTTATTGTTGGGACCTCAAAACAGAATAAGCCCTTATCATTCAGATGATTATGTATGTTTTTCATGGCTTTTTCAGGATTTTCAAGATGTTCTATTACAGACAAAGCAGTAATAATATCAAATTTCCTCTTAAAAGGAATATTTTTTTCAACATCTCCTTGTTCAATTTCGCAATTTATTCTATTACTTGCAATTTTTACAGCATGCTCGGAGATATCCATACCATATACTTCATAATTTTTTTTTAAGAGTTTTAGAAAATGACCATACGCACAACCAATATCTAGAAGTGTTTTATGAAAAGTTGAGTAGAATTTTGTAAATTTTCGATATTTCCTCAAACGCCATGGGTTAAGCTTTGTAAGTAGATCATAATTCCAGATTTCTGAGAAATGTGAATTCTCCCCATTAAAGTAATAATTGTTAAATACTTTTTTATTACTCACATCTAAATATTATATTGATTAAAATAAAAAGATTGTGAAGAAATGTAATAATAGAATAATCTATTTTCTTTCTTTTCTGTCAAAATCCCAAATAGAAGAAAATTGATATTGTTTTGATTCTCAGGGAGTTTAGAACCTTCTTATTCCTGTAAATACTTGCTTTAATTTAATTTAGTTAAATTTTTTTCTTAATAAAAATTTTAAAAGTTATGAACGTTATTTTCGTTGAAAATATTCAAATCTATAAGAAATTTACTAATATCAAGACAGTTGGGGGTATAGAGACAAATACTAATGACGTAATAGGGGAATTATTAAAGAGAGGGCATAATATATGGATTTTTAATAAACAAAAAGAACCTGTATGGGTAAAAAAAGGTCAAGTGGATATTATTGCTGCTTCTACATTTGATCCAATTACATATTTACAAGTGAGTAAATTAAAAAAAAAGCACAGAAAAAGAGCTGCAGTTGTTATGCATGCCCATACAACAGTTGAGGATTTAGTAAGTAATTTTTTACCAGATAAACCAATATTTAACCAAATATTTAAGTATTGGTTGAAAGTTTTGTATGGAACCGCTCACCTATTAATTACACCCAGTGAGTATTCTAAGAAATGCTTACTTAATATTCAAACAAGCATGACTTATCCTATTTATGTAGTGAGTAATGGAATTCGTCTAGGTTTATTTACTAAAAAAGAAGGGTATAGAATGAATTTTAGGAAAAATTTGAATCGAAAATATAATATTCCGTTAGATACCACTATAATAATTAATGTAGGGTTAAGTTGGAAAAGGAAAGGAGTAAATACATTTAGTAATATAGCTAAAGCTTTTCCTAGTTATTATTTTATTTGGGTTGGACCAATAAATAAAAATCCAGATATTGATGAAGCATTGAAATTAAAAAATGTAGTTTTTACTGGTTTTTATGATGATATAAGAGAGGCATATTATGGGGCAGATTTATTTTTAAGCACATCTCTAAATGAAAATCAAGGAATCCCACTAATTGAAGCAGCTGTATGCAAACTCCCCATCGTAGCTAGAGATATTCCTGTATATGACTGGGTTGAACATAATTATTCATGCTGTAAAGCTAAAACTATCCACGAATTTATTGAAAGTATTAAAAATATAATGTCTAATACTGAATTTAGAGCAAAAATTATAAATAATGCTTACAATAAAGCAGCAGAACTACATGATTTCAATAAAATAGGAAATAAAATTGAAGAATTATATAAAAGAGCAATAATTATTAAAAAAATTTGGAATACTAAGAGAAACAAATAAAAATATATTTAATTGTTCTTTTATTCAAATATTCGTGATTATTTAAAAAATGCCTTGCTTAATGAAGTTGAAATCGTATATAGCTTATTTTAAAAGAATCTTGAAGGTATTTTGGGGATATAAATCATTTAAAGCTGCCTTCTATATTCAAATAGGTTTTATTATCACATCCATCATTCTAACACTTACACTTCTTCGTGAGACTAATGACTTTCTTGTTTTTTATAGATCTGCTGAAGTATTTCTTAAAAATTTCCAAGATTTATATAATCCTGTTGAATATGGTTCAGCATGGGAATATCGATACTTTCCATTATCTCCTTTAGTATTTATCCCATTTTACATCTTAGGATTTGATGTGGGATTTGTTTTATTTACAATTTTTAACTTTATTGTAAATCTGTTAATATGTGTAACTTTATTTAGGATTATCAGTATGTTAAAGCCCAGCCAAACGGAAAAAGATAAAGTTAACAAAATCTATTATATTTCTGTATACTTAATAGGAGTACCTCAGTTAGTGAACTATTTCTTAGGTCAAATAAATTTATATGTTGTTTTTTTAACCTTATTAGCCCTTTATATATTCCTTAAATATGATAGCATAAAATGGGATTTTATTGGAAGCTTTATTTTAGGAATAAGTGTAATATTAAAACCCATTACAGTTTTATTAATACCATTTTTAATATTGGTAAATATTAATCTAGAGAAAAGAAAAATCAATTTTTTAGTAAAAAGAAGTTTAGTAAGATTATTTAGCGCCATAATACCAATATTTTTTAACGTTATCATATTTGTAATTTATCCTAATTTATGGAATGGCTTCATGGAAGTTAATTTTACAGGATCTAACCCCACAGATATAAGTTTTTCTTTTAGCTTAACTAAACTAATAATGAATTTTTTTGTCTATTTTAACATAGATTTTAATCAAACACTCATTTTCTTTACTATTTTAATTATATTTGGATTCATAGGATTTCTTTTTTATGTTTTCAGAAGAAATAACAAGAATTCAATACTTATTGGTTTTATATTTGGAATTTTAATTACTTTTATTAGTTATTTTGAAGTTTGGGAGCATCATCTTTTAACTTTAATTCCATTTTTAATCATATTCCTTTCTATTTTACCAGAAAATTCAAGTATTTTGAAAAAATTTATCAACCCAAGTTTTTATGTCTATAACTTTCTACATCTTGCATTTCTATTAATATTTGTACTTACATACAATTTTTTCCCTTATAATTTTGGAGTAACAATATTTCTCATTTTAAATTTTTACGGTATAATTAAATATTGCTTAACTAAAAATAGAAATAAATCTGATGAGTGATTTATAATCAAATAGTTAAAATTAAATAATTTTAATTCCCAACTTTAATTGAATTATATTTTAAATTGAAAATCCAGAAGACCGATAGATGAGTTGATAAAAATGGTCCAAGAGTTTTTAATCATTTTTATTCCAGCATTCACTTTGGGTTTTTTACATACAGCTATCCCATGTGAAGATAAAGCAATATTTTTCTTCTGGTCTTTTGGAATTGCTAAAAATCCGAAAAGAAGTATTATCATATTAGCTCTTTATGGAATTGGTTTGATGACTTCTAATATGATTATTGCGGGGGGGACTATTTTGGCAAGTTCGGTACCTAAACTTGTAATTCCAGGATTTGTTCCAGACCCTTATGTTATTAATTTTTTTGGTGCTTTTACTTCTATGTTTGCGGGTATATTTCTTCTATTTTTTATAACGCGACGTGGGTATATGCCCCATTCAAAATATTCAAAAAGCATAGTGAGTTTGAATTGGGAAAGTAAAAAAACTCCATATTTTTTTGGGGTCTTAGTAGGATTTGCTCCGTGTATATTTGAATTAATCGTATATTCTTGGTGTTTGCAGTATTCTTTGGTTTATGGGTTTATTGAAGGATTCTTAATAGTGTTTTATTTCTCTTTTGGAACATTTGTGGGTTTATTTCCTCTTGCTTTAGCAAAACAGGGTACTTCACATATTGTAAAACGAAAAGATCAAGGGAAAAATAGAATATTCTTTATTATGATCTCTATTATTATTGTATTTAATACAGTTGTTATGATTTTGTCTTTTTTGCAAATTTCCGTCTTTCCTGTGCAAAATATTTAATTAGGGAAATAAAACCAACTAGGAATAATCAAAAGATTAAAAATTTATTAATAATTCAAAATCAACAGTTGGTCTATGTTAATAATTTATATCAGTATTTTTATATATATTATAACTAAATTTTGTAACCTTATTAATAACGGTTGATTATGAAATAATGAAATGCTTATTCTGTGATTCCAAAAAGATAGAATTTACATGTGAAAGATGCAAATCGAGTTTTTGTATAAACCATATGGCAACAACAGAGAGTTGGGTATGTAACAAACATAGCCATGTCTATTCAAAAGCTAGCGCTGCCGAAAAAAGCTATAGATGCACAATTGTTGAAAATAGTAAATGTCCAGAATGCAGCGCTCTTTTAAGATTAGAAAGACTATCTTCTGGTCAATATTATTTAGAATGTACAAATTCCAAATGTGGATGGAATTCATATTTAAAAACTCCAGGTTTATTCTTTCCAACAAAAGAACAATTAGCTAGAGAAGCCAGTAAGTATAATTTAATAAGAGGATATAGGTTAGCTATATGCCGAAGAGGTTTGAAACATATTATTGGTAAAGAAGTGTGCCCTAATTGTTTTTTAGAATTATTAAAAAGATCTCATGTGACAAATTTCTCAACAATTACTAATGCTTTTAATCTTTCAGCTCAACAAATGGTTAAATTAATCAATAAATACATTGATGAGGAACGAATTTATGGAATAATTGATCAAAAAAATCAAATGTTCTATTATATATCTCCTGAAATGAGGGAGAAAATATTATCCAAAATTCAAAATGGAGGAACTATAAAAGTTGCCGATTTGGCTCTTATGTTGGATATGAGTTCTGAAATTGCTTTAAAAGTAATATATAAACTAATAAGCCAATTTCAAATTAGGGGCTCTTTCTCATTAAATAAAGAATTTTATTATACTCAGAAATATATAATGGATAATTTGATTAAAGAAGTTAGTGAAAAAGGACGTATCTCACTAACAAATTTAGCTAAAATCTTCAATATTCCTATGGATCTTGTAAAATCTTTCTGTGTCAATCTGATGCGAACGGGTGCAATTAATGCGTTTTTTGCTGATCGTGGAAATGAAGTAATTAAGGGTGAACAGATTTATAAAGAAATTAAATCATATTCTAAAGAAAAAGGATTATTTGAGCTTTCAAAACTCGCAACTGATTTGAAAATTGCTGTGGAATTAGCAAGAAAGAATTTACATGAACTTATAAAAACTGGAAAAGTTAAGGGAATATTTACTCAAAGAAGAGAATTCATGACAAATAAACACTTAGAAAGTAAAATAAGAGAATTTGCAAAAGCATACAGAACAATGCCTTTAAGAGAATTATCTAATAGATTAGGGGTTACAGAATCAAGCATTGAAGAAAATTTAGCGCAACTAATAGGGAGAGGAGATATCGATGGTTATATTGATATGCAAAAGCGTCTTTTTGTAGCATATAGCGTTCCAAGAACACAAGCTCCAGGTGAAGTAATACAAAAGGCTAAAAAACCTGTTTCTGAAGGGGATATTGAAGTTGTGAGAGATTACGATTTTGAGGGGGGTCAAGTACATATGAAAATAGCAGTAAGAAATAACAGTACTATGGCAATTAATAATGTTAAGGTTATATTAGATCCACCTACAAGCTTTAAGATAAAACAACCGCTAATTACTATTCCCGTTATTGAAGCTAAAAATTCACGAGGTGTGGATTATTTCCTCGAACCTAAGAATTGTGGTGTTTCTAATATTGGTGGTACTGTTATCTATAAAGATGCAGCAGGAGAAGCTCATACAGTTCATATTCGAAAGAAAGAAGTTCAAATCAAATGCCCTTTGGTTGTCTCTTGTTTATCTACTATTGAAGATATCCAAATTGCGATTCAAGATCTCCCCAATGATGCTCGAGCTTTTCTTATTGCTGATTTAGATCCCCGTTTAGCATATAGAGCTGCTGTTAGGACATTGAAACATTTTGAGGTAAGTACAGTAACCTCCCATGAAGGAACAGACGCAAAAGGAAACTATGAGGCAGAATCTTGGCATTGTTCAGAGGCCAAAATAACTGGTGGACGAATTATTACAAGAATTTATGTCTCAGAGGGAAACCAATCTCTTGAAGTCCGAGTTTGGTGTGGAAATGCTAGCCAATTGACAGGATTTTTAGCAAGGATAATAGAATTATTATTTGAGGAGATAAATATTATCAGAAAGATTAAATCCGAAGAAAGAGAAAAGACCATAGATGTCATGGCAATAACACAAAACCTAGCAGAAGTTTCGGACTATTGTATGCTTAGATGGAAGGCTCAAAACATTAGAAACAAGTTACATGATACATTTGTTCGGCTCAGAAAGATAATTGGCGATAATGAGGCTGTTTTAGGACGTCTTGAATTTTGGTTAACTCAACTCAATAAATATGAGAA
>JAEOSD010000014.1 GCA_016840545.1 Promethearchaeota archaeon | reverse complement strand
AGGGTTGGAATAAGATTAATTAAGCATAGCTATAATTCAGATCCTGCAAGCGTTGCATATGACGCAATTCAGCATGCCAGAGCAAAAGGAATTGATGTAGTATTAGTTGATACTGCCGGTAGACAAGTTAGTAATAAAAATTTAATAATAGAGTTGCAAAAAATTGTTAGAATTGCCGAACCAGATTTAATTGTTTTTGTTGGCGATAGCCTTGCTGGTAATGATGCTTTAATTCAAGCTAAAGAATTTAAAAATAATGTCGGAATAGATGCTAATATTTTAACCAAACTTGATGCAGATGCTAAGGGAGGAGCTGCTTTATCGATTTCTTTCGAAACAAAAAAGCCAATACTATTTGTAGGAACAGGACAAAATTATGATGATTTAAAACCTTTTGATAAAAATTATTTCATTTCTAACATTCTAGAGTTGAATGAAAGCTAATTAAAATATTTCTTGATATTAGTTAACTTTTTTAAATATTCAGTTTTAATTTATTTGTGTCAAAACAATACCCAAAATATGATAAATACGAAAAATTCGATAAAAAGAAAAAACCAAGTTTATATGAAAGGATTGGAATTTTTTTTCGGAACACCAAGCGTATATTAAAAATTGCCAATAAACCTGGAAGAAAAGATTATCTTCTTGTTTTTAAGATATGTGTCATTGGATTAGTAATTCTAGGTGCTGTGTCTTACGTAATTCAATTAATTTTTACAATTGTAAATGATGCTTTAGGTATAAAGTAAAAAGTTATTTATATTAATTATTTTTTTAAACTCTCTTAGTAATTATGCAAGTAAAATTAAATCATCTTAAAGATCTTCATTTTAAAGCATCTGCTAGAAACTTTAAGAGTATTGATCTAGATGAACCTGAATCATTTCACGGAACAAATTTAGGACCAAGTCCAGTTGAATATTTGCTGATAGGAATAGGCGGGTGTTTGGGAAGTTCGTTTATGTTTTGTTTAATTAAGCATGGTATAGAAATCAAAAATTTAGAAATTATAGTAGATGGAAAGATACATCATAAAGCTCCAACAATGAGATTAAAGTTAGCGCAAGTTGATGTTAAGATTATGTATCTGTTAAAGGATCTATCTCAAGCTGAGCAAATTAAACAATGTAGAAGTAAATTTATGAAACATTGTATAGTCTCAGATAGATTAATCAATGGGATTCCAATTAATGTTGAATTTCAAAAAACAGTTTAAAAAAAAGTAAAAGAGAAGTTTTAGAAATAATAAACGACAATTTGTTCTGGAATGGTTAATTCTTCTTCTTTATTTTTACATGCTATGAATTTAATTTTCATATTCATTACCAGTGTTAGAAGACGTTTAGATAGAATTCCATCAATAATTATAAATTCAGTTTTGCTGTATTTTGATATCTCCTCAAATAGTTCGCCTACAGTTAAATCAAATAATTTCTCAAGTTTATTATTAAATCCGATACTATGACCTGATGGAATTGTCTTTAATGCTTGTGTTATGATTGATTGATTTTTTAATTTAAGTTTTTTAAGTAACTTACTAAGCTTTGTTTCTGTAACATTTTTCTTCATGACTGAAGATGTTTCTCCTGGCTTTTCTGAAGATTCAGTTGTAGATCTCTTATTCTGGAGAGATTTTATCATCTGTTTCCTAGTTAACTCTTCTACTTCATATCCATCAGGAGCACGAGCAATAAAGTTTACATTAACTAACTGCATCAATTCTTTTGTAATTAATTCCCCGCCTCTATCTCCATCGCAGAATATTGTTACACGCTCTTTATTTTTCGCTAAATCTATAACTGATTTAGGAATATGGGTTCCTTGGACGGCTACAGTGTTTTTTATCCCTATTCTAAGAAGGTTTAAAACATCAGCTCGTCCCTCAACAATGATTAAATCATTATCACTTTCAACATTTGGTCCAGCTGGTAATCCTTCAGGACCCCATTTTATAATTTCACCAAGCTTAATATCTGTATCTATTTTTTCTTCAATTTCACTAGGTTCAAGAGATTTTTGATCCCATTCTTTTAATAACTCTGCTGCACGTTGAATGATTTTTTTACGCTTTCTTTCCCTTACATCTCTAATCTCAATTAAACGGATTTTAGCTTCACAAGGTCCAACACGGGTAACAGTTTCAACAGTTGCCGCCAATAATGCAGTCTCCTTTCTAGTTAAAGAAGATGGAATTTTAATAATACCAATAGAAACTCCCTCCTTAGATTCGTTTTCTACTTCAATTCTTCCGATTCGTCCTGACTTTTGAAGATCTCTTAAATCGAGATCTAAAAGGAGACCCTCAGTTTAGCCGATTTAGCCGAAATGGCGTAAGAATTTACCTTTGACCAAATATGGCGCCAACTATATCGCTTTTTTCAACTACACCCTTAATTTCAAATTTTGTTTCAATAATATATTTTGTAGTAAAATCTACTTGATTATTTGTAATCTTGATCACTTCCGTATTACTTTATTAAAATTTATTCCTTTATTTTTATGAAACAATTATAATCTTAAATGATTTCAAACATTTTAAATTGAAAATATGATTTTTAGTTCAGTTTTATTTGTGTATGTTTATTTTAAATGCTTTTAAGTCATCAATAAATAGATGATCAATTTAAATAAATAATTCTTTCCATTTATTTTTTGCTGAATAAAGAGGAAAACAAAATTGTTTGCAGCCATAACATCTCCATAAGATACTTATTTTTTAAAGAAAATATTTAATAGATACTGATGAGTCTTTATTGGAATAATATGCTATTAAGAAGATTTTCAAATTTAAATAAAAAGAAAATCAAATTCAAATTGAGTACGAATATAGGGCGATTTTATTTTTACTTTGAAAAAGTAAATAATGAAAATTCTTCTGTTAATGGTAAAATCATATTTTTCCCTAAAGATGTCGAAATTACTTAATATAATTTGAAATAATTAAAATTCAAAAAATTATATTATTATAATAGAACTTAATTCTCTTCTATGTTTTAATTCATCTTAAGATTATCAAGTTAAAACAATGATTGATAAAATACTTGTGTTTGGAGGCAAAGGAGGGGTTGGAAAAAGCTCAATTAGTGCTGCAACAGCCGTAAAGCTTTCAGAATTACTTCCCACTAAAAGAATTCTATTAATTTCATTTGATATTGCTCATAATTTAACTGATATTTTTGGTGTTCCTATAAATAGTAAAATAACTCCTATTATGGATAACTTATGGGCAATCGAACCTGATCCAAATCTGTATGCTGAAAAATATACAAAAGAATTAGTGGAAAAAATGAAAACTCTTACAAAGCAAATGCCTATCATTGGAAACTTACCTCAAATTGAGAGTTTTATTAATACTACATTCACAGCAGATTCTATCCCACTAGCTTTAAAAAATGCAATGTTTTTCCAAAAATTACTAGATGCAGAAGATATTAATACTCAAGAAATTCAATTTGATATCATCGTAGCAGATTTTCCTCCCACAGGAAATATGGTAGCTCTTTTCGAAATTCCTGAAGATCAAGTTAAAGTCGTTTTGAAATATTCTCTAAATTTTTATAATTCAATTAGAGGGGCAATTAGAAATTTCTCTAAAATGTTTAGACAAATAATTAAACCTTTTGATGATGGAAGTTATGAAAAAAGAAGAGAATTAGGGAACGAAATTTTTAACATGGTAATAGAACTTGAAAAACGTGGAGAAAGAATAAGCGAATTAATTCATAATGTCGGATCCTTAAGATTGGTCACTATCGCTGAAAGACCTAGTTTTGAAGAGATAAAAAGAGCGCGAGATTTAACTAAAAGATATATTTCCCTTCATGCTGTTCATATAAATATGATAATCCCTGAAGTAAAGAAATGCGAATACTGTAAAAAGATAAGAGTTAATCAATTAAAATTTACATCAGAGATTAAAAATGAGTTTAAAAAGTTAAGAATTTGGGAATCAAATCGCCTTATTGATGAACCAATTGGATTAGAGGGGATAAAAAAGCTTGCCACAGAAGTGTATGGGAATGTTACTGCCGATGAAATTTTGAATCCTCTGGTTAAGATAAAAAAGTGAATAAATTTTAGGTTCCTTCAAGGTATCCATGGATATAATTGTATTGTTCTTCAGTCAGTTCATCAATTTCAATGCCCATTGATTTTAATTTTAAATAACCTACTTTATTATCAATTTCTGTTGGAATTTCGATTATACCAGGTTTGAAGGATCCTTTATTTTTAACTATATACTCAGACATTAATGATTGCAAAGCAAAAGACATGTCCATTACTTCACTTGGGTGACCTTCAGATAAAACTAAATTAGCCAATCGTCCTTTTGCAAGTAAATAGATTTTTTTGCCACTTGGTAGAGTTAATTCTTCTACATGTTTTCGTAGTGGCTTTATTTCTTTAGCATAATCATATAATTGTTTAGTCGGAATTTCAATATCAAAATGACCTAAATTCCCGAGAATGACACCATCCTTGAATGTATCAAATATTTCTGCTTTAGGTGGAATAACATGCTTACATCCTGTAGCTGTTAGAATTACATCTGCTTCTGGAAGAGTTTTAAGAATAGGTTTTACATCATATCCTGCAAATTTGGCTTGTAAGGCTTTTATTGGATCCACTTCTGTTACAGCCACATTTGCACCTAAACCTTTTGCTCGTAATGCCATCCCTGAAGAACAATGACCATATCCTGCAATAACAACATTCTTTCCAGCAAATAGTATATGCATTCCATATATTGCTGAAATAACCCCTTGTCCTGTGCCTAGCTCATTATCAAATTGATTTTTGCATCGAGCGTCATTGACTGGAAATATTGGTACTTTTAATACACCCTGTTTATTCATAGCTCTGAAGCGTTTTACTCCGGTTGTAGTTTCTTCTTGACATCCAATTATGATTCGTTCTTCAATTAATTCAGAAAATTCTTTATGAGCAGTTACAATCATATCTCCTCCATCATCTATCAAAATATTTGGTTTTGCCTTCAAGCATTGTCGTATACACCAGTAAAACTCTTCATCAGTATTTCCATGCCAAGCAAATACATTAACTCCCTCTTCCACTAAAGCTGCAGCTACATCATCTTGGGTTGATAATGGATTGCTGCCACATAAATAAACCTCTGCTCCTCCTGCTTTAAGTGTACGTGCGAGATTTCCAGTTTCTTTGGTAATGTGTAGGCATCCCGCGATGGTCACCCCCTTCAATGGTTTTTCTTTTGTAAATCTTTCACGAATTATATTAACAGTTACTGGCATTTTTCTTTCTGCAATATATAATGCTTCTTTTCCCTTTTCAGCTAATGATTCATCAGCAACTTTATAATTTACCATTTAAAGTTCACTTTCAAAGTTTTACTTTTAATAATTTTAATTAACTAATAAAGATATTTTTGGTTAAATGCAAATATTTATATATCTAATTTGACATTTAATTAATAATATCCAAGAAGAATGCAAAATTGTAATATTATGAGTAGTAGTAAAGATCGCGTTGAAGCCCAACGTTTTATAAAGAATTTAAGTGGAAAGACTAAATTTGTTATATCGAAAAATTCACATGCGATAGGACTCTCTAGACAAACATATCAAAACAAGCTTGATAATTTGAGGAATCAAAAAATAATTACCAATTTTACAATCAATATTAATCCAAACATTCGCCCAGATAATTTGAAATATGTAATGATTGAAATTAAAACTAACCCTAAAGAACCTGAATTAGTCGAAGAACTCTTAGAAATTCCCCAATTAAGAATGTTAGATGGAATATTTGGAGATTTTTCTCTGTTTGCATTATTTATTTTTAAATCTCCCGAGGAATATTATCAGATATTGAATAACATTGATAAGATTATGTCAAAATCATATTTTAAGAAATATCAGATAATCGAGACTATTAAGGTGTTTAAAACAAATGGAATTAGCTTGAGGGACTCAAAAATCTCATTTACTCTTGGAAAAAAAATCAATTTAAAAGAAATTGCTAAAAATTCTGCGAATATCGAATATAACCCACAGAAATTTCCTGGCCTTGTAATGAAGATAGAAGATCCACATGCTACAATTTTGATTTTCTCAACTGGTAAAATAGTAATAACTGAATTTAGAAAAGAAATAGGAGCTAAACAACTAATAGATAAAGTTGCGCAGGAGATAAGAAAAACAGGAATTCAACTAGAGAAGAAGATTAGTCAAAATTTTTATATTGATGAGATAGATTACCTTATTTTAAAAATATTACAAGATGACCAAGGATTAAGACCAATTTCTACATATGAAATCAAAGATTTGCTAAATGAAAAGTATAGAATGACTTTAAAATCTCTGAATAAAGACGATATTTCACAATCAACTATTCATAACAGAATTAAAAAACTCGAACAACAAGCTGCTATCTTAAATTATACAGTGAACTTCTGTCCAAAAAAGATAGGCTTTGAGGGAAAATATCTCCTTCGTATTAAACCAAAAGATCCATCAAAATATAATGAACTTGCTATTAAACTGGATATGCACAAAAATATTACTGATTTATTTCGAATAGGCGAACAATATGGATTATTTGCGATTGTTAGAGTGGAAAAGGTTGAAGATTTTGCCTCTTTTATCAAGGATCTATATAGTTCAGAAGAAATTGAAGATACATACACATGTTTTGTTTTAGATGAGTTGAAACCTTATACTAATTTTATCCTTTTTTGAAATTCATATGGTTTTAAATTAGTTTTCCAGATAGTTTTTAAAACATTTAAAGAATATTAATTTATTTAGTTTAGAATCATTTCTTTATTTGTATATTATGAATTATTTTTATGAAATCTTAAATAAACGGATAGGTTATTCTAGGGTTGGAAGAATCAAATTATCGAAGGAACCGAAAAAATATGTAAAGACTCCTAACGTTATTCTCCCCATGCGAAATTTTCTAATGAAAGATATTAACTTCTTAGAAGGTTTTGAAGACCATGGAATTTTTTTAATATCAAAAGAAGTTTTCCTAAAAATTGGTTTTTTGCGCGATAAGTTTAAAAATACAACTTTTATTTTCACTCATACAGGTACACTACAAACATTTATAGAAATTTTAGAGAATAATATTGATATCTTTTCAGAGGATAATATTATTCTTCTAATCCCTTTCAATATCCCAACCACAATTCTTGATGGAAATTTTGCTAAAAATGAAATCTTATATCATCTTAAGTCAGTAAAAAAACTCTTAGAAAATTTTCCAAATCTTAATTTTGGGTTAAGTATTAAAATATTTGAACATCCACAGTTCCTTGATCTATATAGTCCATTAATAAAAGAAAATAAAAATATTAAGCTATTAAACTTACTTGACTTTTTTACTACTAATACTAATTTTAAAAATGTTTTGGATTTAATTATTAGTATTAAGCAAAATTTTGATAATAATTTAGTTTTAATGGCTTCAGGACGGATTATCCCAAAGTATTTTCCAATTTTAATTTATTTAGGTATCGATCTTATTGATAGTTCATATTTACTATATTTAACTTCAGAGAATTTCTATGATACAATAGAATTTGTACTTCCAATTCATAAAGTAAAGTACTTTCCTTGTTCATGTGTAGCTTGCCAATCAAAATTAAAGAACTTCCAAAGCTTGAAATATTCAGATGAAATATTTGAATATTTGTGTCTACATAATCTAATAACAGCAAAAACTTATATGAATAAAATTAAACAGTATTTAAGGACAGAGGATTTCCGAGCATTTGTAGAAAAGACATCATTTGATGATGTTCTAATCGTTTCAATTTTAAAAGTATTAGATAGACAATATTTTGATTTAATAAAATATGAGACACCAATAACAGATTCTTTCTCAACAGTTAAATGCTTTGGTCCATCTTCATACTATAGGCCAGATTTTCAGCAATTTAGGGAAAGATTAATAAACTATTTTTCACCTGAAACATGGACAAAATTAATTATAATTTTTCCTTGCTCTGCAAAAAAGCCATATTCAGCATCAAAATCTCATAAGAAATTTCAGAGTATTTTAAGAAAGTTTCCAGATTTCCCGGGTTTTCAAGAAATTATTCTTACTTCCCCTCTTGGAGCTATACCACGACAGTTAGAAAATATCTATCCTGTAAATTCATATGATATATCTGTAACTGGATTTTGGGATAATGAGGAGATTGATTTAGCTTCTCAAATGTTGGTTGAACTACTTAAGAAGTATAACACAAAAATACCAATAATATGTCATGTAAGTGATAAAGGATACAAGGAAATTGTTTTAAGAGCACAAAAACAACTGCCTAACCAATTTTATTTTACAGAGGTCTACAAAAATCTTACAACTTCTGATTCATTGAAGTCGCTGGAGAACATCGTAAAGAATTTAAAAGATAGTTTTGATTTAAAGGAAAACATACCAAAGTATTATTCAAAATCATGGGTTCGAAAATTAGTTAAAATTGCTGATTATCAGTTTGGTTCTAATATTGGTATGAAAATCTTTTCAAAAGGAATAAAAGTTAAGAAAAATGATGCGCGTAAAAATTTGGATATTATCGATATTGAAAACAAAAAATTATTAGGAAAGTTTTTGGTTAAGACGGGTCAAATTGAATTAACATTAAATGGAGCAGAAATTTTATCAGCTATTGACAAAGAATTTAATATTTTGGTCTTTGATGGAGATTTAATAAAGGGAAATACTCTCTTTAGACCGGGAATTGTTGAATTTAGTCAGAATCTTATCCCAAATAATTATGTTATTATTTTGGATAAAAGTAAAAAAAGTGTGATTGGACTTGCAAAATTAATTGTTGGTTCAAATTATATAAAAAACTCAAGTAATGGAAGGATTGCGAAAGTTTATGAAAAAATCAGTTAATTCTAATACAATTGTCGAAAATATTAAAGCAATTAGGGACCGAACAATTTTAAAGAGGAAAAAATTTACCAATGATCAATTAAATAAACCAGTTAGTTTTTGGATAAAGGATGATCGCCTTTTAAATGAAAAAGGAAAGGAATTTACTATTATCTTAAGAACTAAAGGGTGTAGCTGGGCGTTAAGCGATAGTGGGGGATGTTCAATGTGTGGATATATAAATGATTCCAGTATTGAAAATATAGACGATAAACATATTATCAATCAAGTAAATCATGCTTTTCAATCTAAATTGGAAGAAATTAGAAATGAAAGAAAGAATTTCATATTTAAAGTTTTTAATTCTGGGAGTTTTTTCGATGAAAGTGAAATTTCTGAAGAAGTAAGGAACCACATTTATCAAAAATTATATGAGAGTGATAATATAGAAGAATTTGTTATTGAATCTCGCTTAGAATATATTTCAAAAATGAAATTAAGAGATTTAAAAAATCAACTAAATGATAAATATATTGAACTTGCGATTGGCCTTGAAACGGTTAATGATTATATTAGAAACACTTATATAAATAAGGGAATGTCCTATGACGATTTTATAAAAGCTTTTCGTATCTGCAAAGAAATTGGAATCGGTGTAAGGGTATATTTATTATTTAAACCCCCCTTTTTAAATGAACAAGGTGCTATAGATGATTGTGTCCAATCTATTATAAATCTAGTTAATTTAGGAGTAGATACGATATCAATAAATCCTATAAATATTCAAAGAGGTACTTTAATAGAATATTTATGGTATCAAAATCGTTATAGACCTCCATGGTTCTATTCTCTTTTTAAAAGTTTGCGAAAAATTCATGAACTAAAAAAAGATTCAACTTTTCCTCGCCTAATTTCAAATCCATCTGGAGCTGGAACGAAACGAGGAATTCACAATTGCCTAAAAAGAGAATGTAATCAAAAAATGATAAATATTCTTCGAAATTTTGTATTATCACAAGATTTTAACTATTTAAATAAAAAAGATGCGTATTATGATTGTGATTGTTTGACAAGATACCGTCTTCAAAAGAATTTCCATTAAATATTAGTCATAGTTAATTCAAAGATCGGGATAAATTATTAATTTTCGAAAAATAAACATTTTATAGTTTTCTTTTTAAAAAAAAAATTTATTTTCATTTTCAATAATTTTTTCAAGAGAAATTAATGAAAATATTCATACCATTTTTGTAAAAATACACCCCAAAAAGGTTATATTTAAATATTGCCTTTCAATTTTCTACTCTATATTTTATTAGTTAAGTAGGATTATTCTTGAAAAACTGGATTAAGCTAAACCTATTCTATCTCGGAAAATCTAAGAAGCATTATATTTTCAGAGCTAAAAGATGGAATAAAAATCTTGAGATTATATCACATAAATCAGTTTTCAATGAGAATTATGAAGAGGTTGGTAACATCAAAGAAATATTTGGTCCTAATAATATGCCATTTGTCTCTATAAAATCTTTACCAGATATGCAGTTTGGTTTAGAAAGTAAGTTTTATATTAAAATTCGTTAGCAAACTTATAGAATTTTTAGCAATTCATAATTTTAAAAGGTGTAAAATATTTCAAGTTGGAATAATATAGAAGTTCTACCAAAAAAAGAATTTTCTATTGAAGATGATATTTGTACCGAATGTGGTAAAAAAATCATAAAAAATTCTGATTCACTTTTGGTTTGTGAAGAGTGCGGCTTGGTCCATTCCGGAAATCATATTGATCGTGGTCCTGAATGGAGAGCATTTGATGCTGATCAGAAGAAAAAGAGAACTCGAACTGGAGCGCCAATGACTTATATGATTCATGATAAAGGTTTAAGCACAATGATTGATTGGAAAAACAGAGACATTTTTGGCAAGGAAATTCCCGCAAAATCAAGGGGACAAATCTATAGATTACGCAAATGGCAAAGTAGAATAAGGGTATCTGATGCAACAGAGAGAAATTTGACTTTTGCACTAAGTGAATTAGATCGCATGGCTTCAAATTTAGATCTCCCTAAAAATCTTCGTGAGTGTTCGGCAAAAATATATAGGGATGCGGTCGATGCTCATCTCATAAGAGGACGAAGTATTGAGGGTGTAGCTGCAGCAAGTTTATATGCCGCTTGTAGAATGTATAAAATACCTAGAACACTTAATGAAATTGCAGAAGTTGCTCGGGTGGATAAAAAGGAGATAGGAAGATCTTTCCGTTTTATATCCAATGAATTGGTCCTTAATTTGAATCCAACTAAACCCCTCGATTTCCTTACTAGATTTATTTCTGAGCTAGAACTAACACACGATTGTCAAAAAGCAGCTAAAATAATTATTAAAATAGCAGAAACTCGTGGGTTAACATCAGGAAGAGGACCGACAGGAGTTTGTGCAGCAGCCATTTATGCTGCAAGTATTTTGACCAAAGAAAGAAGAACACAAAGGAAAATTGCTAAGATTAGTCAGGTAACTGAAGTTACTGTCCGTAATCGATTCAGTGAGCTTATAGAGAATTTAGATTTGGGCATCTCATTAAAAAAGAAATAAATTTCTATTTTTAATTTTCTTTTTTATTTCTACACTTTAATAATAAAAAAAATGTTATCCCAATAATACAACATTTAAAGATTCATTTTTATCACTTCTATCCTATCAGTTATGCATTATTGATAGATTTATGAAGATGGAAAATACAAGGCTAATAAACCAAACTGAAGTCAATTACTTTTTACATCGCGTAAAAAAACACTTTCCCAATTTTGTCGCCGGAGTTATTACAGACCGTAATGGATTTCCAATTGGTTCAAGTATCTCAAGTAGATTATGGGTACATGAAAATACATTAGCTTTATGGGCAGTATCAAAACATAAAGAAAAAGTAATAAAAGATCCAAACCTAATCCAATTAAAATTTGATATTGATAAGAATAGGAGATATAAACTATTTATATTATTAGAGAAAACTAAGAGCTATAAAGATGGAATTAAACCATTAAAAGAAATTATTAGATCACAAGAATTATTCTAATGCATTTCAGCATTTTTTGTTTTACTTTTTAGATTTTATTCGTAGCGTAAGACAGACCATTAATATGCGAATTAAATTTTTATAGATGAAGCTATACTTAGTAAGTAAGAAAGAATGAATTTTAGGTGACTTTTAAATAAATTCTTTTTATTATATTCAAAACTATGATTTACTCTTTAGTATTTCGAATTTAAATAAATCTGAGGTTGAGGCTATTGAGTTATTCTCAAGATGAGGCAATATTAAAGAAAATAATACATGACATAATCAATAGCACGCCTGGATTAAAAAATGTTATTCTTATTGATGATACTGGAATAACAATAATGAGTGAGGCTAAATTTACGTTTTTAAATGAAAATGATATTTCTGTTGAGAAAATTGGGGCAATAGGAGGAGCAGTCTTTACAGCAGGAGAAGAACAAGGGCATATTCTAGGATATGGAGAGATAGACCTCCAATTTACGGAATATTACAAGGGTATGATATTCTCAGTTAAAGTTGGTAAAGGAATTCTCTGTATCGCAACAGATAAAAATGTACAAATAGGATTTGTACGTGCAATTATGAAAAAATATGCTCCAAAAATAACCACAATTTTAAACCGCTACCTTCAAGCAGATCAAGGTGAAATTAATAAAGAGTTAAAAGAATTATTTAGCTCAGATACTCTCAGTTTATTATAATAGTTAAATCAAGCAAAACTTAATTCATAAAGCTTATTGTTTGAGCTTAAATCAGTTTTTACATCTTTTACAAGATATCTAAAATTTTTTATGATTCTATTCATTTCATTTTTAGCTGCTCTTGCATGCCCTGATAATGCAATCATTCCATAATCAGAATTTATAAGGTTAAGAAGTTTTCTTTTTATTATAAATTTAGGGATCCAAGAGAGCATCTTAAATTTTTTAGGGAGTATAGGTATGTCGAGCTCTTTTAGCGCTTTAATATTTTCTCGAATGCCTATAATTGAAAGGTTTACTAGTTCACTATCTTTACCCAGTGTTGTATTGTGTTTCCTTGCAGCATAACTCCCCATGGCTAATGGACTTATGAAAGAAGTATGTGTTTTTAACCATGCGTCAATATTTTCACTCAATTTTACTTCTATGCCAGAATTAGTGAATACTAATTCTATTTTTTTCAAACGATCGCTGATTTTACCGTCTAGTTCGCCCACATAAAAGGAGATCTGGTCTAAATATGCGGTTATAACTAATTGATTTTCCCGATATCCTCCTACACCTCCAAACCCTAAAAGTATCCTATCTCTATTCAAAAATTTCAAATATTCAGTTGCCCCCTCCACATTATTCCCAACAAATATTATAGAAGGCGCTTTTTGATTATTTTTTAAAATAGGCAAGATGTTTGTAATTTGCTGTCTCTGCATTATAACTAGGATTATATCATAATTATCTTCAGGATTTAGTTTGTCCGTCACATTAATATCTATCCGAAAACTTTCATGTTTTAAATCATCCCTCAGATTAATTCCATTGTTCTTTAAGTATTCAAAACGTTCACCACGAGCTAAAATAGTGACTTCATTCCCGCCATTTTTTAATTTATAAGCAAAAATACTACCTATTACCCCTGCTCCATATATTAATATTTTAATAATAATTCACCTATCAAATGGAATTTCTTTATCCAATTATGAGTAATTAAAAAAAATATTTAAATTTAGTCATTCCTAAATTATAATAAGTGATAGTTGATAGTGGTGTCGTTTATTAACGAATAAATCCGAATAACAACTTATTTGTTAATAGCTATTCTAAAGTAAATGGTTTTATTAAGTACCGATATTTTAAAAGCAATTCATTGAATGATCTAGAGTTTAATAAATCTTGAAAAAAGTAAGCATAGATTGTAGCCTTATACACTAACTCTTTTTAATCATTTCATGGATACACCATAAAAATCAAAAAAGTTCTCTCGTGGAAGGCAGTAATCTCTATGCCGTTTTGGGACATAATCATATCTGCAAATAGGGTTGCTGACTCAGACCGCATCGCATTGGAGTGTACCTTTGCTTGGTTAAGAGCCCGTATTTTTTGCAGTTTAAATTATTGATTATTAAATTCAGGATGTTCGCATTTTTTTGCACATATAATCATCATAGTCATATATGTCCTCGATAATGCGGCTACTCCTTCATTATTTTCCCAATAATATAATAAAACAATATAGCTAAAAAGTTTATATATTTTTTTTGATAAGGCTCAATATCTCATCATAAGAACCAAGAACTTGTTGAACTTTAGGAAGGATTTAATAATTTTAAAATTTAATTTTTATTGATAATATGTTTCAACCCAATTTTCTAACTTTAAATATAATTTTTTAAGCGTATCAATTTGTTCTTCAATTGCGCTCCAATACCCTCTATTTTCTGCTTGCAACATATTTTTAATGATATCCATCATTGCAAATCTGTTATTTTGAATAAGTGCTTGTCGAATTTCCTCATTTTCTATATATTGTTGATAAGTCTTATGCCAAATCCAATTATCTACATCATGGGTAGTTGCAGCAAGTCCTAAAACATTTTCAACGCGTTCAGCAACTTTTTGACCTCCATGATATTTATGCTTAAGCATTGATTTTATCCATTTCGGGTTCAAATTGCGTGTAATTGTTCCTTCTTTTATACATTTTCCCAGATGATCGACTTTTATTTCCTTTCTTGAAGTATCAGCGATATATACGTTTGCTTTTTTGCCACTAATTTGCTCGTGTGTTCTAGCCAAACCTCCCGTAAATTCATAATAATGGTCTAAATCTGTAATATGATATTCACTTGAATCTCTAATCTGACTCATTAAATTGATTTTACCTACTGTTTGAGAAAATATTTTTGGGCTCTTTTTGACATTTTGATTTTTCATGTATGCAAAACTCATATTATTAATATAATCATCAACGAGTTCTTGTTCTTCTTTCCATTTTCCAGCAGAGATTATATTAGTAAGATTAGTATTGTATTTTCCTGGAGGAGGACCAAACACCCTTGCACTGGGAACCTCAACTTCCTGATTTTTAAGTTCTATATACGTTTTTTTAACAAAATTCTTGTTTAGAGGCTCATCTAATTCTACTACAGTCTCAATTACGCGATTAATCAACTCTAATAAAAAAGGAAAAGTATCTCTAAATATTCCGCAAATTGTAATAAGAACATTAATTCTTGGATGAGTCATTTCTTCTAAAGGAATTACTTCAAATTCAGTAGTCCAAATAGATTTATTTTTTATTGCTCTTACACCTAAATAATTAAAAATTTGACCTATTGTTTCGCCACCAGTTTTCATAGTCTCAAATGCCCATAAAACCACGCTAACTGTTTCAGGATATTTATTTTTTTCATTATAATATTTTTTTAATAGTCTCTCTGCGATTATTGATCCTCTTTTATAAGCAGTGGTATTAGGGATTAATCTGGGATCAAAACCATAAGAATTTCTACCTGTTGGGAAGATATAAGGTGAACGGATGGTATCTCCACCCAATCCTGGTTCAATATACCCTCCTTCTAACGCATGGACCAAATTTTCCATTTCCATGGAGTTATCCATTCTGTATATAAGATCAATGATCCAATTCACGAAAAATTTCTTTTCTTGATCGGTAATTTGAAAACTTAATACAAGAGAACTTGATATTCTATCTATATTAAGATTATTTAAGTTCGCGGAGGCGTTAATTTGATTTAATATTTGGTTAATAATACCATTAAGTTCATCTGACGCATTTTTTTTTTCTTTGAATAATTTTGATATAAATGTGTCGATTTCCTCTGGTTTTTCTACAGAATTTAATAGTATTATACTAATAATATCTTTTTTCTCCTGATCATTGTATTTTTTACCCAATATGTGTAAACCCATAGGAATTATCGATGTTTTGTAGCGATATAATATATCCTCTAATTCGGAAACCGTATTATACTCTAATTCTAACTTTTCTGCTAAGTCTTTTATTTCTTTTTCCAAATCTTCAATTCTTTCGGATTTTACATGATCAGAAGAATTTTTAAGATTAAAATCGAATTCAGATTGGTATTCCTTTATCAATGTTTCTAAATTTTCTAATTCTTCATATAAATCAGAATTTTTGAATGATGGACCAGCATGATTAATAATTAATGCATTTCCCCTCCTTTTAGCAATTGCAGATTCACTGGTATTAGTAATATGATAATAATAGAGATTTGGAATATCCCCCAATAAATTTATAGGGTAATCCCATAAACCACCAGCACATTCCTTACCTGGTAAAAATTCTTCAGTTCCATGTGTTCCAATGTTTATAACAGCATCTACATCTAGTATTTTTTCAAGATATCTATAAAAGGCTATATATTGATGATGTGGTGGCAAATTTTTATCATGATATTCATTCGGATCTCCAGTAACAGTACTTCGGGATGGCTGTAAGCATAAATACAAATTATTTAACTTTATAATTGGTAGTTTTATGTTTGAACTTTCGGTCATGATTTTACCAATGGGAGTACCCCAGAATTTATATGTATCTTGCTTTAATTGCTCTGGCAAATCGGAAATTAAATTTAAATAGTTCTCTTTATCTAAGATAATTCCATTAAAGTTTGGAGCCTTAATGTGTTTTGCTTTATTTACTGAGCCTCCTTCAATAAAAATATCAGCAAGGTTTTTATCCTCAGGGATATTTTTTACATTATATCCTTCATTAGCGAATTGATTAATTAGATTGCGAACTGATTCAGATACATCTAAATAGGCTGCGTTTCCAATTTTATCTTCGCCAGGAGGATAATTATAAATAATTAGAGCAATAATTTTTTCTGAATTTAATTTAATTCTTAATTTTAACCACTTTCTAATTCTATTACATACTAAAGATATATTTTCAGTTATAGGAGCAACTTCTAGTACATCTGAATGAATTTTTTCAGAATATCCCAGGTTTTTGATACATCCAACAGTGATCATCTCAAATCTACCATCAAGTTCAGGCATTACAATAGCAATAATTTGATTGATGGGGATAATTCCTTCTTTGGATTCTACATATTTTTCTAAAGGCATATCAAATTGAATAATTGGATTGAATTGAGGAACATCCATTCTTTTAAAAAGATCTAATGTAACAGAACCATCTCCGCCAAAAGGACCTCCATTTAGTTGAAAATATTGAAGATTTATTACACCACTTACAATGCTTTTATTATTTTGTAAGAAAAACTTTTGATAGGCTTTCAAATTCGTTAATACATCTGAAAATACAGGAATAACATTAAAATCTGTTAAATTCTTAATAAACTCTTCTACTATAGGGAGTGATTGCTCAAAATACAATCCGCCATAAAAAAATAAACCAAGTGTTTGTTTTTGCAAATTAATAGGTTTAACTTTAAAATAATCTTCTAAATTACCAAAGTATCGATTCAAATTGATATCATAAATTCCAAATGAAGGAATTTTGAGAGGCTTTTGGACTTTTAGGTCTTTATGCCCCATGTAATGTTTTAGTAAAAAAAGTATCATATTTTTATGATTTTCGGCCAAACCACCAAGACCGTAAACCCAATAATCCATCATTAAACCCCAATATCTAGCATGTCTCAATACTTTAATAGGAAAAATTTTACCCATCGTTTTCATTAAATTAGTCATTTTTTGCCCGAATCTTACACCATTAGTTATATCAGGGATTTCATCTATTCCGTATTCTGTTTGTTGAGGTGAAGGGATTCTTCGTGCAAAGAATGGGCCCATTTTGGTTAACCTCCTGATTTCACTATTTCCTCCTACTAAAGCTATGATGGTTTTTGAGTTAAACAATTTAGGATTTTCATTTTCCATTTTTTTATAAGTATCCACTAATATCTCAACTGTTGGACAATTCCCTCTAATATCAATCAGCATAATTCGTGATTCGTAAATTTCTTTTATGAATTCATCTTTAGTTGTTTTACCAGAATCAACATCATTTAAAAAATATACTTTAAAATCAAATTGGTTTCCAATTTCTCTATAAATCTGAGAAATACACTCTGTTAACCATTTTGTAAATACACTAGCTGAAATTAGTGTAATTTTAGGAATTTTTTTACTAATCATTTTTTTAAAATAAGAAATGTGATTTTATGATAAATCTTTAAGAATTCCTTCTATAGATAAAACTTGATTTAGATTTCTTTCATTTAAATGATCTAGATGATGATAAATAGCATTAGCAGCTTCTGAAAGTTTTTTATTAATTTCTAATTTAACATCTGAATTTTCAGTATCTATAATAATTATATTTATTTCATTATTTGCAATATATTCTCCAATTTTAATAATATCCTCAATAGGATCATTGAAATATACATTACCTCTCGCATCAGTTAAAAGAATGATTAATGGTATATATCCAGTATTTTTACGATTTTCTTCGAGAGCAATATCTACTGCCTTCATTAATCCTGCAACCAATGGAGTTGTTCCTCCAGTTGGAACATCTTTTAATAACTTATATGCTAAATCCGTGCTCCTTGTCGGAGGTAATATGACTTCAGCTTTATTTTTTCTAAAGACTATAAGAGATACTTTATCCCTATAGACATAATTACTTTTTAGAATTGAAAATATTGTGCCTTTAACTGATTTCATTCGCTCATTAGCCCCCATAGAACCAGATGCGTCAACACAGAAAATAACTAAATAGCTAGATTTTCCTCTCCTTTTTTTAATATGAATATGATCTTCCTTAATTAGGAGATGCTCTCCATTTTGTACTAATAATTGATTATCAGAATCTAAGGCAGCATTATTTATGGTCTCATTAATCGCAATATCACTAGAATTGGAAAAATTAAATTGGCGAGGCTTTCTCCCCCCTAAATATTTACTTTTTGAATCTTTAGTAGGATGAGCAACTCTCTGACCTGAAACATTCAAAAATGCCCTCCTTTTTTGATTTTTTATCAAATCACCTGTTTTAATAGAAGTATCTATTCCAAAAATTTCTTCCTGATTACTTAAAAATTGCTTATCCCTTAAAGAATCTTCAAAATTTTCTTCAACTTTAGGGATGTCAGGAATATTTTCTTCATTAAATAAATCTTCAATGTCTTCCTCATTTAAGGTTTGGTCTTCAAATGGAAGTCTTCTTAACCTATGATTGAGAGCAAGTTTAGCTGCAGTTTTTATATCCTCTTCAATAACTTCATCTCTTCCTTCAAATGCCGCTAATGTTTTAGCTGTACGAGTAATCGTTATATCTGCTCGATGACCGTCTGTTTTAAATGCAATACATATTTTTGCAATTTTTTTTAAGAAATCTTCTGAAATGCTTACGTGATTTAGAAGCTTTTTAGCATTAATAATATTATTTCTTAAATTATCTTGTTCTTTTTCAAATTTTTTTAAGAACATGTGAGGATTATTTTGAAATTCCTCAACATATTTAACAATCTGAACTCTCTTATCAACATTTTTAATTCTTTCTACTTCAATACTTAATCCAAATCGGTCGAGTAGTTGAGGTCTTAGATTTCCCTCCTCTGGATTCATTGTCCCAACTAAAATAAAACTAGAAGGATGATGAAAACTAAGACCCTCGCGCTCAATTATATTTAATCCCATAGCAGCACTATCTAATAATATATCTGCAACATTATCTGCTAAAAGATTTACTTCATCAATATAAAGAATATTTCTGTGGGCTTCAGCTAAAATTCCAGGTTCCAAAGATTTCAATCCTTCTTTTAATGCTTTTTTAATATCAATTGTACCTACTACCCTATCTTCAGTTGCATTTATAGGAAGAGTTATAACCCTCATTTTTTTGCTATCAACATCAGTCTCATTAATTTGATTATTCTGAAACTTTTCTTGACAAGAATGACACATTTCTTTTAGATCTGAGGGATTACAATTAAATGAACATGATTTAATATATCGTATTTCTGGTAAAATTTCGGCCAAAGCTCTGACTGCTGTTGATTTAGCAGTTCCTTTCATTCCACGTATTAATACCCCTCCAATTTTTGGATTTACTGCATTTAATATTAGGGATAATTTCATTAAATCTTGGCCAATTATCGCAGTAAAGGGATAAACAATTTTATGAGTCATATTAAATAATAGTTTAATTATTTGTAAAATTCATATTATATTATAATTTTTTCATATCGAATAAGTTTTTAAGAAATTTAAGAATTTCTTTTTTAAATTATATCAAAAGTGGTACAAATATTTTTCAAAAAAAATAAACATTAGCTACTCAAGCTGGGTAAGGAATGGTGTTCTGACTATTTAATTTCACCTTGAATTTCAATACTTGTTTTGATTAAGAAGATTATGTAGTAGGGTTTATTGGAGTAATTAATGCTGCAATTATTAGAAGTTCTATTTTTTACTTAATAGTATTTTTAAAAAAAAGAAAAAAGAAATTAAAAAAATATTTTGTTTATCTTTTAAATTTATTAAAAGCTTTGATACCAATTACGAGTATTATAGCAGAATATAGGGTTAATAGACCAAGATTCAATAATGTATCTGGATGGCTTAAAGGTAGTCCATTCAGCAGTAGATTTTGTAAAGCAACAACAGCAAATCTAGTGGGAAGCCAAGCAGCTATGGCCTTCATAGTTTCGCCAAAAAGCTCAATAGGTACGAAAATACCACTAACCATTGCTAATGGAATTATAATAATCCATACTCCTCCACCTGCAGAATCGGGGTCCTTAAAAACAGGTGCTAATGCTAAAGCTAGAGCCAAGAGTAAGAAGGAAAATAAGAACATAGTTAAAATTATCCCGAAGATACCATCAAGCAAAGAATACATGATAGGACTCCATCCAAATAAGCCCAAGATTAAGGCTCCAATTCCAAATTGCATAAAAATCAGTATGATATTTGAGGCAATACTTGAAATTATGATTTCCCAATTAGTTACTTCTGTTGAGGCAAGACGCTTATATATGCCATCTTTTTTTTCTCCAGTAAGAATTACAAGTGCAAATGAAAGAATTGTCATTGGACCATAAAGTAGATATCCTGGAGCTGAAAACGTAATGTTATTAACAACTTGTCCAACAGTGCTTTTTTTCTCATGTGGCAATTCAATTTCTAATGGATTACTGTTAATAATGCTTGATAACACTTGTACGAAAATATTCTCGATTGTAGCTTGTACAGCTGGAGATACTGTTTGAAGAAAATAGATTTCAAAACTTAGCGTGGCGAAAGGTGTTGAATTAGGAATCATGTAATTATATTCTACAGGAATAGTAATATCTGAAGTGGTGTTTAATATATGGAAATAATTGTTTGCTAATGACAGAAACGTACCAACTATGTAAATATTTTTTGAGAGTGAAGTACCATTGCGGAATAAGTAAGTCATATTAACGTCCCAGGAATCATCTAAGCCTTTTAAGAAATTTTGGTTAATTATTAGCATTCCGTCATAGTTATAATTGTTAAAGTCCAATAAAATGCTATTTCCTTCAGTTTTATTATAGTACGTGAATTTAAATATAGGGGAAGTAGTTGAAACTAAAGATATGTAAAAATCAACAATTGAAAAATTTGTTGAAGTAGATGTATCATTGTTCCAAAAAGCTATATTCACAAAAGATCGATTTTCAAGATATGATTCGTAACCTTCAGGAAAATAAACATATGCCGTAATGGTTCCTTCTAAGGCTGCTTGTTTGGCTTCTTCTAACGATGAATAATTAACTAAATTTATTCCGTTTATCTCGTCAGTAACTTCATAGATATAACTCAAATTAAATTGTGGGTGTATGCCATAATTTGCATTAGTAGTATCATCATCAATCCAACCAATATTATAGGTTGTAGTTGTATCACTGAAATCTATGCCTCCAAAAATCAATCCTAATAATAAATAATATATAACGGGTATTAATATTAAAAATCCAAGAGTTTTTGGATTTCTAATAAATCTCATAAGATTTTTTTTAATAAGTACTATTAATCTTGACATTTTTTGATCCCTCCCGTTACTCCCTTAAAGATCTTCCTGTTAATGCTAAAAATACATTTTCTAGACTATTTCTCTGAATACCAACATCAACAACTTGTAATCCGTTATGGGTAAAATGTTTTATAATTTTACCTATTTTTCCAACTCCGTCCATTGCACTTACTCTTGTCTCCATTTCTTCTTCAAGGTAAAATGCATCTAGGATATACTCATTATTCTTTACTTCTTCAATGGATTTTAGAAGCTTTTCTCTTGTTCCTTCAATTTTTAGAAATAACATATCCCCTTTACCTATTGTCTCTTTTAAGTGTTCTGGGGTACCCTCAGCAATAATTGTTCCATAATCAATTATCGCTAATCTATCTGAAAGTACATCCGCTTCGTCCATATAGTGCGTCGTTAAAAATATTGTCTTATCACGTTTTTTCAATTCAAAGATATAATCCCATATTAACCTTCTCGTTTGAGGATCTAATCCTGCTGTAGGTTCATCAAGAAATAGGATGCTAGGATCATGAACTAATCCAATAATTAAATTTAACCTTTTTTTCATGCCACCACTTAATTTTCGAGCTTTTGTTTTACGTTTTTCGTCCAATCCAACTTTATTAATTAGATTATTGGCTCGTTGCTTAAGAATTGACGAATTTACTGTATACATTTTTCCGAAGAACATTAAGTTTTCATATACAGTAAATTCTTCATAAAAAATGTTTTCTTGTGGTGTTATTCCAATAAGTTTTTTTACTTCTGTTGCTTCTTTTACAACGTCAAAATTATTTACTCTACCTTCTCCGCTTGTCGGTTTTAGGTAACAAGAAAGAATATTAATAGTTGTTGTTTTTCCGGCACCATTTGGTCCTAAGAACCCAAAACATTCTCCCTTGTTTATTTTAAAAGAAATTCCATCTACTGCCTTTACATCTTCAAAGTATTTCTTTAAGTCTTTAACTTCTATTGTAACATCATTGTTATTTACTTTTTCATGTTTTGCGGATTCCATTTTTTACATCTCTTTTTATTAAATTTTTTTGGTTTCCTTTTTAAGTAACCTATTTTTTTATTAAAAGGTTTTTTAGACCAATTTTTAGTTAATCTAGTAAAAGTGATCAGATATTTATAATAGAAAGTTAGAACTTTTTTAGTTAAGAAATTTTTACTATATTTTTTTTAAAGGAATCATTTTTAATTTTTGATGGAAGTATTTTTCTTCATTAAATCTAGCAGTGTAGACATTACAAATTATACAATTAAAGATATTCCTGGTTCATCCGGAAGATTAGATGTAATTTCTAGATGCATTCTTGCTGCCTTATTGAACCAAAAAGGATTTAATAATAATATCCAAATTTGGGTATTTTTAGAAAAATATGGTACTTTTATATTTAACTCTGAATCATTTGATGAGGAGGTATTTCCAAAAAATGAAATTCTACTTACAGAATATTTTGTAGATTTAATCCTAAATAGAACTGGTCAGCTAAGGTATAGTAAAAACCCTTTAAAAAGGATTAAATACATTAATCAAGATATCTTTAATACATTGAAAGCTTATAAAAAGCAAAAATATTCTATATATGTTCTAGATGAGAGTGGTAAAGATTTCTTTAAATACATAAAAGAGATATCATCACAAGAGCACATTATTTTCGTTATTGGGAGTCAAACAGGTGAAATATTAAAATCAATAGAATTGATTGAGTTAAATCTACCAAATTTAAGTTTAGGAACTCAATCATATTTAGCTTCTTCCGTAATTCGATTAATAAGATTAAATTTAAAGTTATTAATATGAAAAATTTTTTATTTTAATGAATGTTAAAATTATAATATTTCTAAATTCGAAAGCGGCAATAAAAATGAGTGAAAAAGAAAAAGCGAATACAAAGAGACAAAATCAAAGAAATCTACTTGATAAATTTATTGATCATCCAGTGAGGCTTTTAATTAAGCATAATGTCTCTCCTAATTCTCTTTCTTTTATTGGTTTTATATTTTCTATTGCTGCTGCTTTTTTTATTTCAATTGGAGGGCTCCACTTTCCAATATGGTCGGCTTGGATTGTACCTTTTCTAATGTTTTGGGCTGGAGCTTTTGATGTTTTTGATGGGGAAGTTGCTAGAAGAACTGGTCATAATTCAAGAGCCGGAGCATTCCTAGATTCAAATTTAGATAGATTATCTGATGCTGTAATTATTTTAGGCTTGATATTTGGAAATTTAATCGATTATCTATGGGGTTATATCCTTCTCTTTTTAGTAATAATGATTTCTTATATAAGAGCGCGCGCTGAAAATATGGGAATTGAAATGAAAGGGGTAGGATTTATGGAAAGAGCTGAAAGACTTATAATTTTGTGGTTCGCTTTTATTACTGAATCTTGGATCTACTATTTATCTAATCTTATATATGGCACTCATTTTAAATTATTTTTTCCTATTTTCATTATAATATATACAGGACTACTTGTTTTTACCATCCTCCAGAGGCTTTTATATTCATTTAAATCTTTGCATGAAATTGATAAAGAAAAATTGAAATAAAGAAGTTCTTCTAAAACATTACATTAAAATCACTCGATATTGTTGAAAATTTGAGAGAAAGAATAAATTTTTTAAGCTTTATCTTATTCAAATAATTAGAACTAATTTCATCTAAAACTATACTAAAAAGGCTGATTTTAATTCCTAAAAAGAGAAAAAGTGGCGGTAAAAGCGGTTCAAGTAAAGGTCAACACTCAAAAGTTCAGTGTGCTAAATGTGGGCGTTTTGTTGCTCGAAGTAAAGCTAAAGCCGTTACAAGAAGGGTACCATTAGTAGATGGAAGAATGTATACAGAGCTTAAAAAAGCTGGAACAATTATTCAAGCTCCCTCTAAAACGAAATACTATTGTATTAGCTGTGCTATTCATTCTCATCAGATAAGTCAACGAGATAAGAGTTTAAGGAAAGATTAAGCTATAAATTAAGTGCTTTAAAGAACGAGGGTAAGGAGTATATTATTTCACAACCATTTTTACCTAACACTTCAATTATCGCACGTATTAAGAAACTATCTTTTAACTCATCTGTGGGATTATATATTTTGACTTTTGCATTTGGTTTTAATTTTAAAGAATAATTTTCAGCAATTCCAGTAAGATTATCATCAGTTCTTACAATTATACCTAATAACCCTAACTCATAATGAGATACAATGAATAAATATTGAAGCTCCTTTTCAGTATCTAGTTTTTCAAAATGAACAACTTCCAAATAATCTTCTTGAAGCTCCTTAGGTAATTTAAGGAATTGTATATGTGTTTTTTTTCCAGATATGTATGGAAAGGGAGTGTAGAATAAAATGTTAAAGCTTGAAATTTTTTTAATCTGTTCATTATACTTCTCAATGTTTTTCACGGAATAAGCTTTGTCTAATAATAAATCTAATTTATCAACCATCATGTCTTCTGCTGAATATCCGTTCAATACCGTTGCAATATATGCTCTTTTTAATTTTTCAATCAGAATGTCGCTTCTAACTTTCAGTTTATAATCAATACTAATTTCTAAAGCTTCATTATAAAGGTTTACAGCAAGTTGCGAGTGACCCAGGGCTAGGAAATAATCTCCCAATTCACTAAAAACGATTATTGCATCTAAAAAGTTTTTTTTAAAATCCATATTTGAAACTTCTTCCATTATTCCCATCGCAGTTTTAGTCTCCTTTCCTTGGATATATAACGCAATAGCTTTACCTATTAGACATTTCAATTTTAGTTTATCATCCTTATAAATATCTGCTAGTTCTTCAGTGAAATTATAAGCCATAATTGCATTATCGTAAAGTCCATGAAACAGTAGTATAAGCGCTTTAACATAATTTAGAGTTAAACATGTTTGTTGATTATGTATTATGGTTGAGAATAATGCAGCTCTTTCAAGTGAATCTATAGCCGTGTTAACTCTTCCTAAGGAGACTAAAATAAAGGCTCGTAAAAACTCCATCTTAGATATCTCAGAGCAAATAAGAGATTCTACAATCTCATAACTTCTTATTTTAGTTAATTCCCCCGCTGCTAACTGTAATAATGAAATTAAAAATCTATTACCTTTTTTTAAAAGCTTAGCAGCTTCATTAGATTCATTTTTAATAATAGATTCACGCGCTCTCTTAAGATATTCTCTTGAAATCTTTAAATTTTCTAAAAAATTTTGAATTTCATGAATTTTTTCTTCCTCACTCAAAGGTAATTTTTGATCTTCAATAAATTTTTCTGCAATTGCGATTTCTTGAGGGTATTTGCTAACTCCGATTTCAAATTTCATTTGTTCCTCTCTTTTATCAAGATAATGAACGTCTTGGGTTAATATAGAGTCTTGAGTAACAGTTATAGCTTTTTCGATTAACCATTGTATTTTCTGTTCAGCAGGATAAACATGGGCTCGTTCTATCATGTAATGTAAAGTATAATTCAAACTTTTTCTCCATAAAATCTTAAAATAATTTCTCATTTGTTTATTCGGTATTGTCCTATTAATTTTAAGAAGAAAACTTGAAAGAGATAAAATATTGACTTTATTTTTCAAGATAGATGCCGTATTTTTTGCTAATTTAAAATCATCTGTAACTATATGTATAATTGAATCGTCATCCATCAATCTTTCACTCAAAGCTATCAATGACAAATCAGGATCTTGAGCAGGGAACTTGATATTCGATTTGTTTAACTCGTCCTTTATCATCTGAATTTCTGATTGCAAAATTTTTTCAATATTTATAAATGCTTTAAATCTATCTTTAAAAGTATGAGGTGCTTTAATCTCATCAAATACCCTTTCGGAAATATAATAATCAAGTCCTAATTCCTTTCCTGCATGTTCTAAATTTCTCAAAAAGTTTTTAGCTCTGATTGAGATGGCACAAATAAAAAAATTAGCATCGAAGACGATCATTTCTTTTGTTTCAACCATAATTTAAAATTTTCAACAAATAATTTTTACTAAATTCATGAAAAAAAAATTTTAACAATTATATTATAGATTAATTGTTTATATTGTTTTATTATGATTATTGAGGCTTCAATTTTTTTAGAACTGGAAAATTAAAAAATGAGAAATAATTGAATGGATTATCTTTTGATACTTAATATAATTAAGTGAATTTTAATGAAAATTATAAATGTTATTGGTTATTCTGGGACTGGCAAAACTTTCTTAATAGTGAAGGCCATTATTTTATTAAAGCAACAGTTAAGCTATAATTGTTCAGTAATTAAAAATATTCATGAACATAGAATAGATACACAAGGAAAAGACTCATATAAATTTACCGATGCTGGTGCGCAATATTCTATATCTAGAAACAAATTCAATGAAAATGTTATCTTCATTAAAAAGGATATTGAAATTCATAATATAATTAAATGGATTGATAGTGGTCCGTTAAAAACAGATGTATTATTCATTGAAGGGTTTAGAAATTTATCTTTTCCAACAATACTTTGTATAAATGATTTATCAGAAATCAAACCTCAGTTAACTGATCAGGTTAAAATTATATCTGGTTTAATTACAACTAAACCAAGTGAACTTCAAGAAGAAAAAGGAATTCCAATAATAGATATTCATAAGAAATTTGACATATTTCTGAATATTTTTAAAATAATATAGTATTGTAAAATATAAAAGAAATATCTATGATTTATGCCAATAGGGTGTAAGTTGTTGACACATTAATTTGAAGTTTTCTTTTACATCCTTATTCTTATTTGAAATTTGGTCTAAAAAATATTTGTTCAATTTAGAATAAATCTCATTTTTATCTTTTGGATTTTTAATTAATAATCTAATTTCAGATATAAAGTCATTTAACGGGGAAATAAGCTCATTGATTAACCATTCTTCAAATGTAATTTGATCTTTGTAGGATATAAAATTGTAAGTTATAACGAATCTAGCGATATCCATAAAATTATAAAATTTTTCTTCGAATTTTGATGAATGAACTTCAACTTTATATGACTTTAAATCTTCCATTAAGTAATTTCTATTCATACTAATAATATAATCTGGCCAAACATCATCTGAAACGTTTAGATCCTGGAAAATGAATAATTCTAATACTCTTAAAGCGATATTTTTACCAATATATCTACTTCGAGGGTCTATAAAATTTTTAGATGCTTGATTAGGATTAGTTTTAATGAATATTTTATCAATTAATGTATATAACATACGACAAACGTGATCTATTATAATTGTGAATGAAAAAGGTTTATTTTCAGGATTTTCTGTTATTGATTTATTTTCTTGATCGATTAATGATAAAATTCTCAAATTTAAACTCCTTAGGAAGGATTTAAAAAACTCATAATTTAAATGATTAATTTGTTTATGGAAAATTTTCTCAAAAAGTAGATCAAAATTATCAAAATTAGAAATAATTGAAAAGTAATCTAGAAAAACTTCAATATCTTTAATAGCGGATGCATCAATTAAGTTTTTCAATTTTTTATTGCGTTGATTCAAATTCGATTTAAATTCCTTAGGTAAAAATAACAAATCACCAACTTCAAATGCTTCTAAACTTCCACTACCAAAATAATACTTCATATAGAGTAAAAATAAATTAAATTGCGATTTTACCGATGGTAAATTATTCGCTTGAAAGGTGGAATATAAAGTGGATTTTTTATCAATAAAGTCGAATATTTTAATAAGAGCATTCTTCTTTTCTTCTGTGTAATTAAAATTTACTAAAAAATCTCTTTTTATTACATCAATTTTTGAAAAAACTGAATCTTCAACACGCGCACAAACGAAATTTAAGAAATCTAATAATGGAGAAAAATTTTGTAATAAATTACATTTTTTATAAAAATAATATAATAAATCTACCAATCTTTCTTTGGCAAATGGATATTCTTCCAAAGCAATTTGATATAGCCTTTCTCTTCCTTGTAATAATCTCTCATAGTATTCATCTGGTACCCCTTTAAAATGTTTTAGAAAATAAAAAAGAAACATATTGTAATAACTTTCGAACATTTCATCATGGCTGTTTTTAATCACAATTAAAAAGTTGATAGTATTATTATCTTCACCATTTTTTATTACAGCCCCATCCAGGATTATATGAAACTTTTCTTGGAGTAGTTTTCTTAAAACAACTCCTAGTATTGAAACAATTAAATAAATATATCCGAAAGGTGAGGTTATACCATTGATGTGGTTATTAATTTTTCTCTTGAATTCATTAAAGTATTCTAGTTCTTCATTTGACAAAGAATAATTATATTCCAGAAATACAGTATCTTCTGATATTTTTTCTTTAATTACTAAATCTAAAGCATTGATATTAAAACCACAAAAATTTAGTAAAAAATACTTAAAATACTCATGAAACTTTTGATAAAAAAATGTACTATATGTTTTGGTAATAATTCTTCTCTGATTCTTTATTCTAAACTCGTCCCATTCAGATTTAATTTCTTGTTTAAATTTGTTAAATTTATCTTCATTTTGGTTTAAAATATCAAAAAAAATGTTTGAAGTGAGTTTAAGAGTAAATCGATCTCCCTTAAAATTTTCCCTTATTAATTCTAAAATAGTTCTTAATTCTATATTTTCCAAATTTACCCCAATTCAAACTTAAAATAATAACGCTATTATCTAATAACCCTTAATAATATACCAAAGGTATATAAATACAATGAAAATTAGGAAATAAAAATGTTGACTTCGTAATTAAAGTTTCACGAAATTTCTATTTAGAGGTGATTTTTAGGCGATTTATACTAATAAAATAAGTGGTTCATTGTTCAATTACAGAAGGAGTGAATATTTAATTAATTTTAATTATTAGTTCATAGAAATAGATAGATCATTAAAGCAATAAACGGATACTCTCTTTTAATTAAAAATTTTTGTTATTTCATCAATTTCAGAATAAAAAAAGGGTTTTTTGATCCCTTCTTTATCTATAATTACGTTTTTTTGATTGTCAGCGGTAAATTTGCCAATAATTTCAGCCGTTACTTTTTCTTTTTTTAAAAATTCAACTAAGTCCAATGCATATTCATGATTAATTGAAATTAGTAGTGATCCAGAAGATATAGTACCCATTGGGTTTAAATGAAATACTTTACTTAACTCTAATGGCTCTGGTAAAATTAATATTTTTTCTTTTTCAACTAAAACTCCTTTATTTGATGCAATAGTCATTTCGACAATACCTGTAGAAAGACCTCCTTCTGTAGGATCATGCATTGCATTTATTTTAAAGTTTTTATTAGCTAAAAGGGCTTCATT